>JAOPZG010000521.1 GCA_025964215.1 Conexibacter sp. | reverse complement strand
GACAGGGCCGCCGCGGCGCCGCGCGGCTGCTCGGCGTCGTCCCGATCCCGGCGCGCATCACGGCAACCGACCCCGGCCGCTCCTGGACCTGGCGCGTCGGCGTCGCGATCGACATGGAGCACATCGTGGAACCGCACGAGAACGGCTGCACGATCGCCATCGCCATCCGCGCCCCGAAGCCCCTCGAGCACGCCCTCCGCGCCACCTACGGCCCGGTCGTGGCGCTCCTGCTCCAGCGGCTCAGTCGAACTGCCGCGGCTCGGCCACGGCCCACTCGTACAGGAACTCCTCGGGGCTGAGGCGGTCGAGGTCGCGGATCAGCGCCTCCGCCATGCGCCGGCGCTGGCGCGCCGTGCAGTCCCAGAAGAGCACGCCCTCGCCCTCGTCGCGGTCGACGACCTCGATCGTGTCGCGGACGACGAGCACGTCATAGCGGGAGCGGGCCCTCACGAGAGCGACACCGTATCCAGCGCGGCGTCCCCTTCGAGCAGCGGACCGTCCGGCCTCCACACGGTCGGACACGCGACGACGCCCCGCGCGACCGCCAACTCCGTCGCCGCGTCGAGCACGCGGCTCACGGCGTCGCGCTCGATCGCCTGCAGGACCGCCCGCGGATGCATCTCGCAGGCCGACGCGGCGATCAGGACGACGTCGGTGTCGCCGAGGTCCGCGCCGCCCGCGTAGGCCTGCCGGAACGCCGCGAGCCCGAAGGCGACGACGCGGCCGATCTGCTTGGCGTAGGTCGCCGCGCGCAGCGCCAGTTCGCTGTCGAAGGCCGGCGGCCACCGGAACGCCTGGAGCTGCCGGGACGCCCCGACGCGCTCGACCTCCAGCCGCGCGATGTCGCGCTCCTCGGCGCAGCGGAAGCCGTCGTCCCACGCGCGCGGCGCGCGGATCGGGATCCACTCCGCCGCGAACGGCAGCGTCTGGATGACCCGCTCGGCCGCGAGGTACGCGTCCGGCGAGGTGAAGTCGAAGTAGAACGCGGCCCGCTCGGGCTCGGGCTCCGCGCCGTTGTGCTGGGTGACGTCGAGCGTCACCGAGCTAGCCGTGGATCAGCCAGCCGTCGGCGGCCCGGGCCGCCTCCATCACGCCCTCCGACAGCGTCGGGTGGCCGTGGATCATGCGCGCGACCTCGGCGTAGCCGCCCTCGAGCAGCCGGACGTTCACGAGCTCCTGGATCAGCTCGGTGGCGCGCGTGCCGACGATGTGGGCGCCGAGCATCTCGCCGTACTTCTTCTCGCCGATGATCTTGATGACGCCGGTGCGGTCGCCGTAGACCGTGCCCGCGCCGACCGCGCCGTACTGGACCTTGCCGACCGTGACGTCGTAGCCCTGCTCGCGCGCCTGCTCCTCGGTCAACCCGAACGAGCCGACGTTCGGCGTGCAGAACGTCGCGCGCGGGATGTCGAGGTAGGAGATCGGGTGCGTCGTGTGGCCGGCGGCGGCCTCGACGGCGATGATCCCCTCGTCGCTCGCCTTGTGCGCGAGCGCGGGGCCGGGGACGAGGTCGCCGATGGCATACACCTTGGCCTTGGAGGTCTTCAGCGTGCCGTCGACCTTGATGTGGCCGTCGTCGGTCAGCGCGATCCCCGCGACGTCGAGGCCCAGCGCCGTGACGTCGGGCGCGCGGCCCGCGGCGATCACCACGTAGTCGTAGTCGCCGACGGCGGCCGGGTCGAAGAAGGTGTTGGTCTTGACCTCGATGCCCTGCTTCTTGAAGCCGCGGCCGGCGGCCTTGGAGATGTCGGCGTCCTCGGTCGGCAGCACGCGGTCGAGGCCCTCGTAGAGGGTGACCTGGGAGCCGAGGCGCTGGTAGGCGCTCGCGATCTCGGTGCCGGAGGCGCCCGCGCCGATGACCGCGAGCGTCTTGGGCAGCTCGGTGAGCGCCCACGCCTCCTCGGTCCCGATCACGTTGCCGCCGAAGTCCAGGCCGGGCAGCGGCTTCTTCACGCTGCCGGTCGCGAGGATCACGGCGGTCTTCGCGGTGTAGGTGGTCTCGCCCACGCGCACGTCGCCCTCGGCCGTCAGCGACGCCTCGCCGGAGATGAGCTCGATGCCGTTCTTCTTGAACAACCCGCTCACGCCGCCGGTCAGCGTCCCGATGACCTTCGTGCGCCGCTCGCTGATCGCGTCGAAGTCGACGGTCGGCTCCGCGCCGTTCAAGTTGATGCCGAACTCGCCGGCGTCGCGGACCTCGCTGAGGATGTCCGCCGAGCGCAGGACGGCCTTCGCCGGGATGCACGCGTAGTTCAGGCAGCGGCCGCCGACCACGTCGTCGCGCTCGATCACCGCGGTGCTCAAGCCCAGCTGGGCGGACCGGATCGCGGCGACGTAGCCCCCGGGACCCGAGCCGATGACGATGACATCGAAGGCGTCGGACATCCCTTGAATGTAGCGAACGGGTGGTAGGACCCTACCTGCGGTCAAACGGGCTCTTCGAGCGGCACCTGGAGCCGCGCGAGCACCCGCACCAGCTTCCAGAACAGCCAGCCCGCGGGCACGATCACGGCGAAGCTCAGCGCGACGTCGCCGGCCGAGGACGCGCGCAGCAGGAAGAGGAAGAAGAAGACCACCAGGATCGCGAGCAGGATCTGGAAGAGCAGGACCGCGAGGTAGCGCTTGGTCCACATGCCCCAGGCCGCGGCGAACATCAGCGCGCAGTAGACGAGCAGCGTGCCGGCGCCGCCCTTGCCGCTGTGGCCGGTCGCGGCGAGCACGAGGTTCACGAGGCCGAGCAGGACCGCGGTCGCGGTCGCGACGAGCAGCGGGAGCGGGCGCTCGCCGGGCGCGAGCGGCTCGAGCGTCGCGCGGATCTCCACGGCGCGCTCCTCGGAGGACTTGCGCTTGCGCCGCACGCCGGGCGGGCCGTCGTCGAGCGCGGTCGCCAGCCGCCGCGCGACGGCCTCCGGGTCCTCGGCCTCGGCGATCGCCCGGACGATCGCGGCGCGGTTGGCGCCCGCGGCCATCACCGGCCAGATCGTCTCCTCGTCCACGCCGCCGATCGCGAA
>JAOPZG010000492.1 GCA_025964215.1 Conexibacter sp. | reverse complement strand
CGCGATGGCCCAGTAGTTGGGGTGGTCGGGCCACTCGCCGGCGACGAAGGTCTCGACCAGCTCGCTGATCGGCCGCGTGGAGACGACGCCCCGCGGCAGCCAGCCGGCCATCAGCGCGCTCGCCGCGTGCTTGCGGGGATGGCGCAGCGTGGCGAGCGCGAGACGCCAGGACCCCGGCCCGATCGGCGGCGGCGCGAACGCGAGCCGCAGCTCGTCGCCGCCCATCCGCTGCGCGAGCGCGTCGAGCTCGTCCGGACCGCCCATGCGCGCGGCGAGCTTCGCGATCCGGCCGTCGACGTCCACGACCTGGTCCAGCGTCTGCCCGGCGCTGTAGGCGGACAGGTACTCGGGCGCGATCCCGTCGGCGACGAGGCTGCCGACGACCGATCCCGCCGACGTGCCGACGATGTGCTCGGCCGATGACGGGTCCCAACCGGTCTCGGCGGCCAGCGCCTCGAGGGCACCGATCAGCCACGAGGCACCGACGACGCCACCTGCTCCGAGGACCAGCCCGACCTTCATGAAGGACATCATGTCCGACGTCGTGCCCGCAGAAACGCGGAATTGGCGGTTAGAATGGCCCGGTCGCCCTAGGGGAGTAGCTCAATTGGCAGAGCAGCGGCCTCCAAAGCCGAAGGTTGCAGGTTCGATTCCTGTCTCCCCTGTTGGCGCGGCGACGCGCCGCGGCCGTCGCTAGAGCGCCAGCTCGCCGCGGCGCAGCGCCACGACGATCGCGTGGGCGCGCGTGCGGGTGCCGAGCTTGCCCATCGCGTTGCGCACGTGCGTGCGGATCGTCTCGGTCGAGAGCACGAGCTCGCTCGCGATCTCCTCGATCGAGCGCCCCTCGGCCAGCCGCCCGAGCACCTCGCGCTCGCGGACGGTAAGGACGCGATCGACCGGCGCCTCGCGCCGCGCGAGCCGGTGGCGGACGTTCGGGTCCACGAACGCCCCGCCCGCCGCGACCGCGCGGACCGCGTTGAGCATCGTCTCCGGGTCCGAGGTCTTCAGCGTGAAGCCGCGCGCGCCGCAGGCCAGCGCGTCCTCCAGGACCGCCGGATCGTCGACGCCCGTGTAGAGCAGGACGCCGAGGCGGCTGTCGCGGCGCAGCAGGCGGCGGGTGAGGTCGACGCCGCTGCCGTCCGGGAGGTCGACGTCGATCAGCGCGACGTCGGGGGTGGCCGCGACGATCGCCGCGTGGCCCTCCTCGGCGGTGCCCACGCGGGCGGCGACGACGTAGCCCTCGCGCTCGAGCACCAGGCAGAGTCCCTCGCGCACGGTCGGGTGGTCCTCGACCACCACGATCGATCGATGGGTTTCCAGCACGCCGAGGGACGGTAGTCCACTCAGTGCTCCCCATGGCAGAACATCGCACCGACCTCCCCGGGCGCGGACCCGACGCCGCCGACGGCGACAGCGCGGCGCGCGAGCTCGACGCGATCGCCACGGCCCTCGCCCACGACCTGCGCGCGCCGCTGCGGGCGATCGACGGCTTCTCGCGGATCCTGCTGGCCGATCACGCGGGCACGCTGCCGGAGGCGACGGAGCGGTACCTCGCGCTGGTGCGCGACGCGGGGACCGAGCTGGCGGACCTGCTCGACGGTCTGGTGGACATCGTGCGGATGTCGCAGGTGCCGCTGGACCTGGGTCCGCGCTCGCCCGGGGTCCTGGCTGCCGAGCTGGTGGAGGCGGTGCTCGCGCCGCGCGCCGTCGGGCGGGACGTGACGTGGGTGATCGGGGACGTGCCGGGGTGCCGGGCCGACCAGGCGCTGCTGCGGCGGTTGTTGGAGGAGCTGCTCGACAACGCGCTGAAGTTCACGTCGGGGCAGGCGAGCGCGCGGATCGAGCTGGGCTGGGATGTGGACGCGGGCGCGTACTTCGTCCGCGACGACGGGATCGGCGTCGATGGCGAGCTGCCCGAGCAGGCGTTCGCGATCTTCGGGCGCTTGCAGAGCCGCGAGGCGTTCGCGGGGACCGGCGCGGGGCTGGCGATCGCGGCGCGAATCGCGGCGCGCCACGGCGGGCGGGTGTGGGGCCGCGGGACGCCGGGCGGCGGGCTGACGGTGTGGTTCACGATCGCCTGAGCGACCGCTCGCGCTGATAGACAGCCGGGGTGCTCCTCGAAGTCCGGCTCCTGCTCGCGATCTTCGCCGGCGGATGCGCGGGCGCGCTGGCGCGCGCCGGGCTGATCGAGCTGGCGCCCGCGAGTCCCGGCCACTGGCCGTGGGTCACCTTCGGCGTGAACGTGGCGGGCTCCGCGTTGTTGGGGTGGATCGCGACGCATCGCTCGCCCGCCGACCGCGTGCGGGCCGTGGTCGGGACCGGGTTCTGCGGCGCGCTGACGACGTTCTCGACGATGCAGCTCGAGGTGCTGAGGATGCTGAACGCGGGGCGCGTGGGGCTGGCGGTCGCGTACGTGGGCGGGAGCGTGGTCGCGGGGCTCGCGGGCGTGACGCTGGGGGCGCGAACGGCGCCGGCGCCGGCGCCGGCATGAGCGTCTGGGTATGGATCGGGGTCGGGCTGGCCGGCGGCTGCGGCGCGGTGGCGCGCGCGCTCCTGACGCACGCGGTGAACGTGAAGGCCGGCCGCGCGTTCCCATACGGCACGCTCGTCGTGAACCTGAGCGGGGCGGTGGTCCTCGGCGTGGTCGCCGGCTCCGGCCTCGGCGGCGACGCGCTCCGGATCGCCGGCACCGGCCTCATCGGCGCGTACACGACCTTCAGCACGTGGATGCTCGAGACGCGGCATGCCTGGGTGACCGGCCGCCGCGGCCACGCGGTGGCGAACGTGGCGCTCAGCCTGGCGGCGGGGCTGGCCGCGGTGTGGCTGGGGCGGGTCGTGGGGCGCGCGGCGTTCTGACGCGCCGTACGCGCAACCGCGTACCGCTCCACCGCGCCGCAGATCTGCGCAAGTTCCTCAAGTACGCTCGGCGCCGCCATCGCCGCGCGCGCGTTTCGCCGCCCGCGCGTGCGCCGTTCCACGGAGGGAAGAGTTCCGCATGTCCTACGCCGCCGCCCCCGCGCACGCGCCCGCGCTGCCGCGCCTTCGCGTCACCCGCCGCCGGCCC
>JAOPZG010000459.1 GCA_025964215.1 Conexibacter sp. | reverse complement strand
GGAGGCTCGTCATGGCCACCTGCACCCACCTCGACCACGTCGTCATCACCCAGCTCCCGGACGCCGTCCCGGGCTGCGAGGACTGCCTGGCCACCGGCGGTCTCTGGCTGCACCTGCGGATCTGCCTGGAGTGCGGCCACGTCGGCTGCTGCGACGACTCGCCGGGCAAGCACGCCTCGGCGCACGCCGCGAGCACCGACCACCCGATCATCCGCTCACTCGAGCCGGGCGAGGACTGGTGCTGGTGCTTCCCGGACGAGCTGGGCATGCGGATCCCGCAGATCACGGGGACGACCCGGATCCCACGGTCGCCGATGCTGGGGTAGGTGCGCCGGCGGTCGTCCTCGGGAGCGTCCGCGAGTCGCCATCGAGCGGTCCGTGTAGATGAGAGGTGGTCAAACCGCCCGCGCTCGTCCCGCGAAGCTCGACGGCAAACCGCGCGGCCACGCGCCGGCGCGCGTCTACCCCACCGCCACCTGCCACCGCCCCAGCAACTGCACCTCCCGCACCGCCTCGCCGCCGCGCTCCACCACGACCAGCGCCACATCCCCGCACCCCGGGCACCGCAGGACCAGCCCCGCTCCCCGATACAGCCGATGCTCGCCGATCGGATGCGACTGCCCGCACGAGCCGCAGCCGCGCGTCGCGCTCGTCATCTCCGAGCCGCCGAAGATCTCTCCCAGCAGTGCCGCGATCGCGTTGCCGTCTAGCACGGTCGCGTCGCGTGCCGCCGCTCCTCGTTCTTCTTCCATCACTTCATCCTCCTGTCGGTCCGAAGCGCTCGGTGTGCACGTTCTCCGCGGCGTGGCCCAGCGAGACGAGCGCGTCGGCGACCGCCTCGACGAACGGCGTCGGGCCGCAGACGAACACGCGCGGAGACGCGGACGCCGCGGGGCCGACCTCGGCCAGCATCGGCGCATCCACGCGCCGGGCGTAGCCGCTCCACCCCGCGGGCCGCGAGCGCGTCAGCGTGTACACCACGTTCAAGCCATCCTCCGCGCTGGCCAGCCGCTCCAGCTCATCGCGGTACAGCACCGCCTCGCGCTCGCGCGAGGACACCAACAACTCGGTCGCCGCCCCGCTCGCCCGCGCCGCCCGGTGCCGCACCATCGCCATCAGCGGCACGAGGCCCGACCCGCCGGCCACCAGCAGCAGCGGGCCGCCGTCCTGCGCCCGCCACGTGAAGTGCCCGCCGACCGGCCCGCGGACCTCGAACTGATCCCCGACGACCAGCTCGCCCGCCAGGTACGGCGAGACCTCGCCGTCGTCGATCCGCTCGACGGTCAGCGCGACGCGCGCGTCCTCCGGCGCCGAGGCGATGGAGTAGGAGCGCTCCGCGACATAGCCGTCCTCGGCGGTCAGCCGGACGTCGAGGTGCTGGCCGGCGACGTGGCCGGGCCAGTCGGGGACGTCGAGCGCGAGCGTCCGCGCGTGCGGCGTCTCGTCGACCACTTCAACAACGGTGACGAGCCGCCAGACGAGCGGGACGGGCGCCACGAGCGGCGCCCCCGGCGTCGCCACTCAGTCCCCCCAGTAGCGCTGCTCGCGCCACGGATCGCCGTAGTTGTTGTAGCCCGCGTTCTCCCAGAACCCCGGCTCGTCCTCGACGGTGAGCGTCAGCCCGCGCACCCACTTCGCGCTCTTCCAGAAGTACAAGTGCGGGACCAGCAGCCGCGCCGGGCCGCCGTGCGCGGGCTCCAGCGGCTCGCCGTCGAACGTGTGGACGACCCACGCCTTCCCGTCGCGCAGGTCCTCGAGCGGCACGTTGGTGGTGTAGCCGCCGTCGGCCCACACGCTCACGTACTCCGCCTCGGTCGCGACGCCGTCCATCAGCGTGTCGACGGACACGCCGGTCCACGTCGTCCCGAGCTTCGTCCACTTCGTCACGCAGTGGATGTCCACCGTGAACGTCTCCTGGGGCAGCGCGTTGAGCTCCTCCCAGGTCCACGAGGCGGCGCCGTCGACGGCGCCTTGGACCGAGAACGACCACTCGTCGAGCTTCGGCCGCGGCGTCGGCCCGGCCGACAGCACCGGGAAGTCGTTCACCACGTACTGGCCCGGCGGGACGCGCGAGGGATCGACGTCCTCGCGCGGCGGCCGGCGATGGAACCCGCGGGAGAAGGGCGGCATGCACGCGATCGTAGACCCGCGCGCGCCTCGCGTCGATGGCTACGCCGCGACGTCCGCCTCGGCGAGGCGGTTCCACTCCGCCTTGTCCTCGCGCCAGCCCTCTTCCGTGCGCGTCCGCTTCCAGTAGCCCGATGCCGAGACGGCATCGCGCGATAGGCCGCGGTCCACCAGCAGGTGCCGGCGCACGGCCCGGACCGAGCTCGCCTCGCCGTGCACGAACGCGTGGACGCGGCCCTCCGGGAAGTCATAGGCCTTCAACGCGTCCGCGAGCGGCTCGCTGCCGTCGCCGTGCACGCCGGAGCCGGGATCGCGGGCGACCCACGTCAACGCCAGCTCGCCCGGCGACGTCAGCTCCTGCCGGTCCTCCGGCCCGTCGACCTCGATCAGCACGTGCACCGGCACGCCCTCCGGGATCCGGGCGAGCGCGGCCGAGATCGCCGGGATCACGCTCGGGTCGCCGACGAGCAGGTGCCAGTCGGCGTCGGGGTCCGGCGCGTACGCGCCGCCGGGGCCGTTGAGCTGGATCGTGTCGCCGGGCTGCGCGGCCGCCGCCCACGGGCCCGCGACGCCCTCGTCTCCGTGGACGACGAAGTCGATCGTCAGCTCGCCGCGCTCGGCGTCCCACGCGCGCACGGTGTAGGTGCGGGTCCGCGGCCACTGCTCCTGCGGCAGGCGCGCCCTGACCTCCTCGGGCTCGAACGGCGCGCCGTACTCCGCGCCCCGCGGCGGGAGCTGGAGCTTCACGTAGTGGTCGGTGAACGCCCCCGCGCCGAAGCCGGCCAGGCCCTCGCCGCCGAGGACGACGCGCACCATGCGCGGGGTGATCTGCGTGGTGGAGACGACGTGCGCGAGGCGGGCCATGGCCTTCAGGTATAGCGGCCGCTCAGCTCGCCGCGCGCGGGAGGTCGATGTCGGCGAACGCGATCCCGATCCGCGCGAAGGCCTCGTCCACGACCGCACGGACGCGGCGCTCGACGGTCCGCGCGCTGAGCCGCTCGAGCATCGCGGCCGCGAGCGTGCGGGAGCGCAGCATCATCGCCGCGTTGACCATCGCGGCCATCGTCGCCGCGCGCGGGTCGCCCTTCGGCAGGCCGAGCTGCTGGGCGAAGAGCTGCGCCAGGCGCGCGGTCCACAGCTCGCTGATCACGAGCCGGCGGGTGCGCAGCGCGGGGGAGGCCTCCTCGGTCTCGAGGTAGCGGCGGAAGCGCTCGTAGCCCTCGCCGTCGCGCAGGCCGCGCCAGCCGCTCGGGTCGAACGGGACGCGGCGGTCGGCGAGCACGCCGTGGAGCGCCGTGACGATCGTCGCGCCCGCGGGACGCTCGACGACCGCGTCGACCAGCGCGCCGATGACCTGCTCGGCGCGATCGAAGAACAAGTCCTCCTTGGCGGGGAAGTAGTTGAACACCGTCTTGACCGAGACCTCGGCGGCGGCGGCGATCTGCGCGACCGTGACCTCCTCGAAACCGTCGCGCATGAACAGGCCGGTGGCGACGTTGGAGATGGTCAGCCGCGTGCGCGCCTTCTTCCAAGCGCGCAGGCCGGCGGGCGGGACCCCGGCGAGCTGCGTGGCGGAAGAATCTTCCATGGGCCGAAGTTTACACCCGTTGAAATGTTCTGTCGAGCGTGCAAAGCTACGAGCGTGACCACGAACGCCATCGAAGCCCACGGCCTCGTCAAGACCTACGGCGAGAAGCGCGCCCTGGACGGCGTCGACCTCGCCGTCGCGCGCGGCGCGGTGTGCGCCCTGCTGGGCCCCAACGGCGCCGGCAAGACGACCGCGGTGCGCGTCCTGACGACGCTGACGCTGCCCGACGCCGGCACCGCCACGGTCGCCGGCCACGACGTCGTCGGCGACCCCGTCGCGGTGCGCCGCGTGCTCGGCCTCGCCGCGCAGGACGCGACGGTCGACGGCCTGCTGACCGGTCACGAGAACCTCACGATGATCGGCGAGCTGCACCACCTGGGGCGCAAGCGCGCGAAGGAGCGGGCGACCGTCCTGCTCGAGCAGTTCACGCTCACCGACGCCTCCGACAAGCTCGCCAAGGAGTACTCGGGCGGCATGCGGCGGCGGCTCGACCTCGCGGCGACGCTCGTCGCCCAGCCCGAGGTGCTCTTCCTCGACGAGCCGACCACGGGCCTGGACCCGCGCGCGCGCAACGACCTCTGGGACGTGCTCGACGAGCTCGTCGCCGGCGGCGCCACGATCCTCCTGACGACCCAGTACCTCGAGGAGGCCGACCGCCTGGCCGACGACATCGTCGTCGTCGACCACGGCCGGGTGATCGCGCGCGGCGACGCGCGCAGCCTCAAGCGCCAGGTCGGCGGCGACCAGCTGCGTGTGGTGGTCGCAGATCGCGCCGACCTCGACGCGGTCACCGCGATCGTGGGCCGGATCGCCGGCCACCAGCCGACCGTGGACGTCGGCGCGCGCTCGGTCGTCGCGCCCGCCGAGGGCGGCACGTCGGCGATCTCGGCGCTGGCCGACGCGCTGACCGAGGCCGAGATCCGCGTCGAGGACCTCGGGCTCGCGCAACCCACGTTGGACGACGTGTTCCTCACGCTCACCGGCGCGCCACCGGAGGCCGACGACGATGCGGCCGCCGTCCCCGTCTCGACGATCTCCGAGGAGCAGCGATGAGCACCCAGGCCGCCACCGAGACCCCGACCCTGCACCCGGCGCGCCCCGCGCGCGCTCGCGGGACGTTCGTCTCCGACACGTGGGTGATCGCGCGCCGCGGCCTCATCCACATGCGCCGCCAGCCGGAGGCGCTGTCGGACGCGACGATCCAGCCGGTCATGTTCGTGCTGCTGTTCGCGTTCGTCTTCGGCGGCGCGATCGCGGTGCCCGGCGGCGGGAGCTACAAGGAGTTCCTGATGGGCGGGATCTTCGCCCAGACGATCGTCTTCGGCTGCTTCGGCGTGGCGCTCGCGCTCTCCAACGACCGCAACAACGGCGCGATCGACCGCTTCCACTCGCTGCCCATCTCGCGGGCGAGCGTGCTCGCGGGCCACGCGGTGGCGAACCTGATCCGCGCGTTCCTGCCGATCGGGTTCATGACGATCGCGGGCTTCGTCGTCGGCTGGCGGATCCACTCCGGCGTGCTCGACGTGCTCGGCGCCTACGGGTTGATGGTGGTCTTCTCGTTCGCGATGATCTGGATCGGCGTGCTGCTCGGCAGCCTCGTGCCGACGCCCGAGGGCGTGCAGGGCGTGGCGTTCGTCGTGATCTTCCCAGTGACGTTCATCGCCTCGACGTTCGTGCCGACGAGCACGCTGCCGTCGGTGCTGAAGACGATCGCGGAGTGGAACCCGACCTCGTCGCTGGCCAACGCGCTGCGGCACCTCTTCGAGAACCCCGGCGGCGTGACGCCCTCCAGCGGCGCGTGGCCGCTCCAGCACCCCGTGGCCTACACCTTGATCTGGGCGGTCGGGATCGTGGTCGTCTGCGCGCCGCTGGCGGTTATGCAGTACCAGCGGTCGATCAAGTCGTAGGCCTTGCGGTACGCCCCGCCTGGGTCGTTCGGCCCAGGCGCCGCGCAGCGAATGCCCATATCCGATCGCTAGAGTCGGGGATCCGCGCCCCCTCACCGTGGATCACCTCTCTCATGACCGATCTCGTCCCTGACACCGCCACCCCGACCCCCGTCCGCCGTGCGGTGATCGTCGGCGCCGGGCCCTCCGGGTTCTACGCCGCCGACCAGCTCCTCAAGGAGGGCTTCGAGGTCGACGTGCTCGACGCGCTGCCGACGCCGTTCGGCCTCGTGCGCGCGGGCGTCGCGCCGGACCACCCGAAGATCAAGGCGGTCACGCGGGTCTACGAGAAGACGGCCAAGAAGGACGGCTTCCGGTTCTTCGGCGGGGTCCGGCTGGGGCAGGACGTGACGCGCGCCGAGCTGCTCGAGCGCTACGACGTGGTGCTCTACGCGCTCGGGACCTCCGACGACAACCGCTTGAACATCGCCGGCGAGGACCGGCGCGGCGTGCACGGGGCCACGCAGTTCGTGGGCTGGTACAACGGCCACCCCGACGCGGCCGACCACGAGTACGACCTGAGCGTCAAGCGCGCGGTCGTGATCGGCAACGGCAACGTCGCGATCGACGTCGCCCGGATGCTCGTCCTGCACCCCGACGAGCTGCAGCCGACCGACACGGCCGACCACGCGATCGAGGTGCTCGCGGAGTCGCAGGTCGAGGAGGTCGTCCTGCTCGGCCGCCGCGGCCCGGCCCAGGCCGCGTTCACGAACCCGGAGCTGCGCGAGCTCGCCGACCTGCAGCGCGCGGGCGTCGAGATCGACCCGACCGACCTCGACCTCGACGAGCACTCCGCGAAGTGGCTCGAGGAGGAGGCCGACATCACGGCGCGCAAGAACGTCGAGATCCTGCGCGGCTACGCGGAGGCGGGGCCGAAGGCGGCGTCGCACCGCGTGATCCTGCGCTTCCTGCGCTCGCCGGTCGAGATCCTCGGCGACGGCGAGCACGGCCAGGTGACGGGCGTGCGCGTGGCGATCAACGAGATCCAGCGCGGCGAGGACGGCTCGCTGCGCGCGGTGCCGACGGGCGCCGAGGAGACCATCGAGTGCGGGTTGGTCCTGCGCTCGATCGGCTACCGCGGCCGGCCGGTCGACGACGTGCCGTTCGACGACCGCCGCGGGCTGATCCGCAACGCCGGCGGGCGCGTGTGCGCCGAGAGCGGCGACGCGCATCGCGGCGAGTACGTGGTGGGGTGGATCAAGCGCGGGCCGAGCGGCGTGATCGGGACGAACAAGAAGGACGCGGCGGACACGGTCGCGCGGATCGTCGAGGATCGCGACGCGGGCGCGCTGAACGCGCCGGTGGTGACGGATGCCGAGGAGATCGCGGCGTTCTACGCGGAGCGCGCGCCGGAGTCGGTGACGTGGGCCGGCTGGGAGGCGATCGACGCGCACGAGAAGTCCTCGGGCGAGCCGCATGGGCGGCCGCGGGTGAAGCTCGTGCGGGTGGCGGATCTGGTCGAGCGATCGCGTGTGGTGAGCGGGTCGTAGCTCGGTTTGGTCGTTGTGCGGGGCGGGGCTGGCCGGGCGTCATCTCCGTGTCGCTCGCCACCTCCGCTCCGCGTCGCGCGCGGTCGTCTCGAGGTTGGGCGTCGTGTGACGGGTGTGCGCTGCTCCCTGGGCCCGGATCGTGTGGGCACCGAACGGCGCGCATGACGTCTGCGCGTCGGTTGCGACGACACGGAGTGACGCCATGGCTGCGGCCGCATCGCGCCGCCGACGCGTGCTGCGCCGGCGTGCCGCGGCCGCCGACCGTTCCCTTGCCCCGTCCCATAGGATCCATCCCAGCGTGTGAGGAGCGAGGAAGCCGGTGAGAGTCCGGCGCGGTCGCGCCACTGTGATCGGGGGTTCAGCCTCCGGGAGCCAGACACTCACTTCCGCGCTTTCCTGAAACCACGTACGGGACGCGCAATCCCGAGGAGGAAAGTCGAATGTCCGATGTCGCGCTGGAGCGCAAGGCCGGTGCCGCGCCCGCTCCGATCGCCTCGCCCCGTGAGCTGCTGCCGTACGCCCTGTTCGGCGGCCTGGTGCTCATGATCATCATCTACTTCGTGGGTGCCGAGGAGGGTGCGTTGTCTGTGATCTCGGGGACCGATGTCCACGAGTTCGTGCACGACGCCCGCCACCTGCTCGGCTTCCCCTGCCACTGAGCGGCGGTCGCTGACATGGTTCGCTCGCTGCTCATCCGGGGCATGCTGGTCGGCCTCGGAGCCGGCCTGCTCGCCTTCGCGTTCGCCTACGTCTTCGGTGAGCCGCAGGTCCAGCACGCGATCGACTTCGAGGACCACCTCGCGGCGCTCCACCACGACGCGATGGGTCCGGAGGTCGTCAGCCGTGGCGTGCAGCGCACGTTCGGGTTGCTGACCGGGACGGTCGCGACGGGCGTCGCGCTCGGCGGCCTGTTCGGGTTGGTGTACGCCTACGCGTACGGGCGCGTCGGCGCGCTCGGTGCGCGCGGGACCTCGGCGCTGCTGGCGGCCGGCGCGTTCGTCTCGATCACGCTGCTGCCGTTCACCAAGTACCCCGCCAACCCGCCGACGGTCGGCAACCCCGACACCATCGACAAGCGCACGGTGCTGTTCTTCGCGATGATCGCCGTCACCATCCTCGCGCTCGTCGCCGCCGGGCGCGTGCGGCGCTCGCTGCTGCCGTCGCTCGGCGGCTGGAACGCCGCGAGCGCCGCCGGCTCCGTGCTGATCGCGGTCGTCGCGGTGGCCGAGCTGATCCTGCCCGGCGTCCACGAGACGCCCGCTGGCTTCCCGGCCGACGTGCTCTACCGGTTCCGCATCGCCTCGCTGGGCATCAACGCCACCCTCTGGCTGACGCTCGGCCTCGGCTTCGGCGCCGTCGCCCAGCGCCTGCTGGAGCCGGCGCCGCACCGCACCGGCGCACCCGCGGCGTCGCCGGCCTAGCCGGTCCCCTCGAGGGTTGGCCGCAACGCTCGACGGGGTCAGACCCCCTCGAGGGTTGGCGGCGAACCCTCGAGGGGGTCTGACCCCCGGTGGTGGTGGTGGCGCTACCGTCGTGCGATGGGCTTCATCGTCGCCGCGTCCGGCGTCACCGAGATCGTGCTGGCCACCGGCGCTGGGGCGTTCGCGATGGTGATCGGTGGGATCGCCGTGTACTTCACGCTCGATGCCGATGATCGGCAGAAGGCGGGGGTGCTGCTGCGGCATCCGGTCCGCACGATCTTCACCGAGGACGAGCCGGACCCCGACGACTTCTAGGACTAGAGCGACAACAACGCGGGCGCGAGCGCCTCGAGCTCCGCGACCGCCACGTCCACCGACGCGCCGACCGACTGGACGCACACGTGGTCGGCGCCCGCGTCGAGGTGCGCCTTCACCCGCGCAGCGACCGCGTCGATGTCGCCCCAGCCGACGATCGCGTCGATCAGCCGGTCGCTGCCGCCGCCCTCGAGGTCCTCGTCGCCGTAGCCGAGGTCCCGCAGGTTGTTGGTGTAGTTGGGCAGTTGCAGGTACAACGAGGCGAACCTCCGCGCGCGCTCGCGGGCCGCGCGCTCATCGCGCTCCAGCACGATCGACACCTCCGGTGCCAGCAGCGGCCCGACGCCCAGCGTCGCCCGCGCGATCTCCGTGTGCTCGACCGGCACGAAGTACGGATGCGCGCCGGCGGTCCGCTCGGCCGACAACCCCAACATCTTCGGCCGCAGCGCCGCGAGCAGCAGCGGCACGGGCTGCGCCGGCGCGGGGGCGTTCCAGGGCAGCGCGTCGAGCGCGTCCAAGTACCCCTTCATCGCGGTCAGCGGCTTGCCGTAGTCATAGCCGCGCATCGCGGCGACCGGCTGGTGGGACACGCCGAGCCCGAGCGCGAAGCGGCCGGGATGCGCCTCGGCCAGCGCGGCGGCGCCGTCGCGCGCGGCGGTCGCGTCGCGGACCCAGATGTTGGCGATCCCCGTCGCGACCGGGATCCGCTCGGTCGCGCCGAGCAGCAGCCCGGCGTGCGCGAACGGCTCCTTGCCGCCGGGCGTCTCGCTGATCCACAGCGCGCCGTAGCCCGCCGCCTCGACGCGCCGGGCGGCCTCGCGGCCCTCGGCCCAGCTCACGCGCCCGAGCCCGCCGAGCCAGACCCCGATCCGGCCGAGCTGCGCGCCCGCGGTCGCCGGATCGGCCCAGAACCCCGTGGTATCGCTCATGGTTCGAAGCGTATCGAACTACACGGCAACCGGCTGCGGCGCCGGCGAGCGCTGCGGCCGCGGCACCGCGAGGCTGGCGAGCGCGCCGAGGAAGCACGCCGCGCCGGCGATGATGAAGGCCAGCTCGAAGCCGTGCTCGGTCGGCAGCGCCGTCCCGACCACGGTCCCGGCGATGACGCTCGCGCCGATCTGGCTGCCGACCGAGCCGCCGAGCGAGCGCATCACGGTGTTCATCCCGGTCGCGACGCCGGTCTGCTCCGGCCGGACCGCCTCGACGATCAGGTTCGCCAGCGAGGCGAACGCGAGGCCGATGCCGACGCCGAGGATCGCCGACGCCGCGTAGATCTCCCACTGCTGGTCGTGCGCGATCGCCAGCAGCAGGAACGCCAGCGTGCAGGCGATCGAGCCGCCGACCAGCGGGACGCGCGAGCCGACGCGCGCCGACATCCGCCCGGCGAGCGGGCTGACGATCAGCATCGCCACCGTCGAGGGCAGCAGGAACAGGCCGGCCTGCGTAACGCTCGCGCTGAAGCCGTAGCCGGCGGACTTGTCGGTCTCCGTGAACTGCGGCAGCAGCACGAACGAGCTGTACATCCCGGCGCCGACCAGGAACGCGGCGGCGTTGACGGTCCAGACGCCGCGGATCCGCATCATCGTCATGTCGACCAGCGGCTCGTCGGCGCGCTGCTCGTTGGCGATCCACGCGACCAGCAGGACGATCGCGGCGGCGAAGAGGCCGAGCGTCTTGCCGTCGAGCCAGCCCCACGTCGAGCCCTCGCTGATCCCGACGAGCAGCGCGACGAGCCACGCGGAGAGCAGCAGCGCGCCGCTCCAGTTGATCGTCCCGGGCGTCTTGATCGGCGACTCGGGCACGAAGAAGATCGTCATCACCGTCGCGATGACGATGAGGATCAGCGGGATCCAGAAGAGCCAGTGGATCGACAGCACGTCGATGATCGGGCCCGCGAGCACGATGCCCAGGCCGCCGCCGATGCCGAGGATCGCGGAGATCAGCGCGATGCCGTGGGGGATGCGCTCGCGCGGGAACTCGTCGCGGATGATCCCGAAGGCGAGCGGGAAGATCGCGCCGCCGGCGCCCTGGATGACGCGGCCGGCGATGAGGATCTTGATGTCGGTGGAGACCGCGGCGAGCAGCGTGCCGAGCGCGAGCACGACGAGCACGCCGACGAGCACGCGCTCCTTACCGAACATGTCCCCGAGGCGGCCGAGGATCGGCGTGAAGATCGAGGCGCTCAGCAGGTAGGCCGTCAGGACCCACGCCGCGGAGGTGGCGGTCGTGTGGAACTCGTGCTGGATCTCGGGGATCGCAGGGGCGACGAGCGACTGGAGGACCGCGTAGGTCGCGCCGGCGAGCGCGAGGACGGCGAACGTCAGCCCGTAGTGCTGGCGGTGCGGCGCGGGGGAGGTGGTAGAGTCAGCAGACGATGTCATCAGGCGTTGACAACCCTAGCAGCGCGGTCCAGACGCCTGACGCCGCGGTCCCCTCCGCCCGGCGCCGCAACGACGCGCAGGCCAGCCGCCGGG
>JAOPZG010000438.1 GCA_025964215.1 Conexibacter sp. | reverse complement strand
ACGCGCCCGCCGCCCGCGCGGTGGCGAGCCACTCCTCGGCCTCGGCGACGCCACGCGCGTCGAACGCGACGCCGACGATCTTCGCGTCGCCGCGGTGGAACGCGAACGCGCCGTAGTGCTGGCCCGCGCCGCGGCCCGAGTCGCCGGCGACGTCGCGGTCGCCGCGCACGAAGTGCAGGATCCACACGGCGCTGTCGGTCGCCGCGTCGAGCGCGATCTTCGCCAGCCCGTATGGCCCGTCGCGCCAGCCGCCGTCGACCACGACGCGGTAGGCGACCTTCGCGGCCGGCCGCGCGAGCGCGCCCTTGAGCACCGCGGCGGCGCTGCGCGGCGCGTGGATCTGGTCGGCCTCGAGCTGCGCGTAGCGCCACGCGTCGCCGACCGCTTCCCGCCAGCTCCGCGCCAGCAGGTGCTCGAGGTCGTGCTCGAAGGGGTGCGTCGGGCCGTCGGGGACGAGGCCCTCGTGGACCGTGCGGCGCTCGTCGTGGCGCTGGGCGCCGCGGCGCAGCAGCCGGTGGACGTAGGCGGGGTACTTGGCCGAGGGCCCGAGCCGGTGGCCGACGAACGCGTGGCGCCGCGGCAGGCCGGCGAGGTCGACGTCCTCGGGCGCGGCCGCGACGAACGTCGCGATCTCCTCCTGCAAGGCGGGGCTCACGCGCTCGTCGCAGTCGACCTCCAGCACCCAGCGCCCGCGCGCGTGGTCGAGCGCGACGTTGCGCTGGGCGGCGAAGCCGAGCCACGGCTGGTGGACGACGCGGGCGCCGGCGGCCTCCGCGATCGCGACCGTGCGGTCGGTCGAGCCGGAGTCCACGACGACGATCTCGTCGCAGAACGCCACGCTCGCCAGGCACGCGGGGAGCGCGGCCTCCTCGTCGCGCGCGATGATGCACGCGGACAGCTGCACGGCGCCGTCGCCGGTGGGGACGGGGACGTCGTCGCTCACGAGGCGCCATGGTATCCCGTGGCGTCCCGGCGCTTGCGTCCGCCGGCCGAGTACGACAGAGTGGGGAGTGGCACGTCCCACTTTCCACCTTGGAGCCGAACGAGCCTTGAGCCTCGAGGATCCCGTCGTCATCACCTGCGCCATCTCCGGCGCGCTGGCCAACCGCGACCAGTGCCCGGCGATCCCCTACACGCCCGACGAGTACGCCGCCGAGGCACGGCGGATCGTCGACGAGGGCGGCGTGCACATCCACATCCACGCCCGCAGGCCCGACGGCACGCCGAGCTACGAGGCCGGGGACTTCACCGCGATCCACGACGCGATCCGCGCCGAGGTCGGCGACGCCGCGATCCTGAACTTCTCCACCGGCACGATCGGCGTCAGCGTCGAGCAGCGGATCGCCTACCTCCGCGCCTGCCCGCCGGAGGTGGCCGCGCTCAACATGGGGTCTATGAACTACGCCAAGTACTCGGCGCGGCGCAAGGACTTCGTCTTCTCCACGATCTTCCCGAACCCGTTCGACGAGATCATCGCGTTGTTGAAGGCCATGAAGGAGCTCGGGATCAAGCCCGAGCACGAGTGCTTCGACCTCGGCCACGTCGGCTCGCTGAAGCCGCTGATCGACATGGGGCTGTTGGAGGGCCCGCTGCACGCGGACTTCGTCATGGGCGTCGTCGGCGGCGTGCCGCCGACCGCACGGAACCTCGCGGCGATGGCCGACAACCTGGCGTGGGCCGGCGAGGGCCTCGACGCGCACTGGGGCGTCATCGGGATCTCGCGCGTGCAGTGGACGATGCTCGCGGCGGCGCTCGCGCTCGGCGGCTCGATCCGCGTCGGGTTGGAGGACAACCTGTACCTGCCGGACGGCGAGATGGCGCGCTCCAACGGCGAGCTGATCGCCAAGGCGCGGCAGATGACGGTCGACGCCGGCCGGCGGCCGGCGAGCGTCGAGGAGGCGCGTGCGTTGCTGGGGCTGAAGTCGCGGGTGGCCGCATGAGCGGCCTGCCGTTCGAGGGCCTCAAGGTCCTGGACCTCTCCCGCCTGCTGCCCGGCGGCTTCTGCTCGCTGCTGCTCGCCGACTTCGGCGCCGACGTCATCAAGGTCGAGGACACGGGCATGGGCGACTACATCCGCTGGTCGCCGCCGGCGTTCGAGGGCGCCGAGGAGACGTCGAAGTCCGCGTTGTTCCTGTCCTTGAACCGCGGCAAGCGCTCGGTGCGGATCGACCTGAAGTCCGAGGCCGGCCGCGACGTCCTGCTGCGCCTGGTCAAGGACGCCGACGTCCTGCTCGAGTCCTTCCGGCCCGGCGTCCTGGACCGCCTCGGCGTCGGCTACGACGTGCTCAAGGCCGTCAACCCGCGCCTGGTCTACTGCGCGATCACCGGCTACGGGCTCACCGGCCCCAACGTCCACCGCTCCGGCCACGACCTGAACTACCTCGGCCTCAACGGGATCCTCTCGCTGACCGGCGACGCCGACGGCCCGCCGGTCTCGGCCGGCGCGCAGATCGCCGACCTCGGCGGCGGCGCGCTGATGGGCGCCTTCGGCATCCTCGCCGCGCTGCGCGAGCGCGACCGCAGCGGCGAGGGCCAGCTCGTCGACGTCTCGATGTTCGACGGCGCGCTCTCCTGGCTCGCGATGGTCGCCGCGCGCGTCTTCGCCGGCGGCGAGCAGCCGCGCCGCGGCGCGGAGATGCTCAGCGGCTCGCTGCTCTGCTACCGCCCGTACAAGTGCTCCGACGGCTGGGTCACGCTCGGCGCGCTGGAGCCGAAGTTCTTCGCCGCCTGGTGCCACGGCGTCGGTCGCGAGGACCTGATCGAGAAGCAGTTCGAGGGCCCGGGCACGTCGGCGCACGGCGAGGTCGAGGCGATCTTCGCGACCCGCACGCGCGACGAGTGGGCCGCGTTCGGCGACGCCCACGACTGCTGCCTGGAGCCGGTGCTCGAGGTCGAGGAGGCGCTCGACTCCGAGCTCGTCCGCGCCCGCGAGATGGTCATCGAGTTCGAGCAGCCCGGCGCCGGGACGGTCAAGGGCCTCGGCATGCCGGTCAAGCTCTCGCGCACGCCCGGCCGCGTGCGCCGCGGCGGCCCCGCGCTCGGCGAGCACACCGAGGAGGTCCTGCGCGAGGCCGGCCTGGCCGAGGAGGAGATCGCGGCGCTGCTGGAGTCCGGCGCCGTCGCGGCGACGTCGGCGTCGGCAACGGGAACCACGTTCCTCGCGAAGTGAACGACGACGGCCTCCTCAAGATGAGCGAGCTCGCCCAGCGCAGCGGCGTCTCGGCGGGCACGATCAAGCACTACCTGCGCGAGGGCCTGCTCGACGGCGACGGCGAGGGCGTCGTGCGCACGTCGCGCAACATGGCCTACTACCCGCCGGCCTACGTCGAGCGCATCACGCTCATCAAGCGGCTCCAGGAGGACCGCTTCATGCCCCTGACTGTCATCAAGGGCATGCTCGACGAGGATCCTGACCGCGCGCAGGCGCTGGTCGAGCTGGAGGACAAGATCATCGCGCGCGCGCTCGAGCAGCGCGAGTCCGCGCGCGTGGGCAGCGCGGAGGTCGAGGATCGCTACGACCTGCCGCAGGTGGTCCTGGACCGCCTCGCC
>JAOPZG010000436.1 GCA_025964215.1 Conexibacter sp. | reverse complement strand
TTGTCGTTCTGGGGCCGTTGTCCCCGGGCTCGCGCCGACGCCGAATGCGCGCGCCTTGCTCGGCCCGGCCGCGCCTCGCGTGGTCTTCCGGCCCGTCTCCGCAAGACTGCCTCTTGTGACGCCGCGTCTGCGCAGCCGCTTCGACCCCGAGATCTCCCACGAGCTTGAGCGCTTGGCCGCCCGCGCGTGGCCGGCGGACGAGCTCCACGAGGTCGAGGGCTGGCTGCTGCGCAGGACCGCGGGCGTCGATCGCCGCCGCTCGAACTCGCTGCTCCCGCCGGCGGATCCGGCAGCGGCCGTCCGTACGCTCGACCTCGCGCTCGCGACGGCTGAGGAGGTGGACATCGCGCCGGTCGTCCAAGTCTCACCGGCCGAGCATCACCGCGGCCTCGACGAGGCGCTCTCCGCCATGGGCGCCGCGGCCGGTGGCGACTCGCTCGTCCTCGCCGGCCCACTTCAAGCCGCCGGCGATCGCTCGTCTGCCGGCATCGACGTGACGCTGTCCCCACTGGCGCGGGAGTGGGTCGAAGACTGGGCCACGGTGAGCGGCATCGCCGGGACGACGGCGACGGCCGATCTCGTCCTCTCCCAAGTCGGCGACCGTGCCTGTTTCGCCACGGCGACCGACCGGACGACGAACGAGCCCCTCGCCGTCGGCATCGGTGTCGTCGAAGACGCCTGGCTCGGCCTCTTCTCCCTGGCGACGACACCACCAGCCCGGCGCCACGGCATCGCCTCCGGCCTCATCGACCACCTGGAGCACTGGGCATCCAGCCACGATGCGACCGGCACATATCTCCAAGTCGAAGCCGACAACACAGCAGCCCTCACCCTCTACGCCACCCGCGGCTTCCACATCGCGCACTCCTACCACTACCGCTCCCTCTGAGCACCGACTTCGGCGCGCGCAGAGGCCCGCGGCCCGCGCTCGCGGTGCGCGCCGCGCGGCCGCCGTCTCGCCGTCGAGGCGGGTCCGCCTCGATCTTCGCCGGGGGCCGGGACGAGATAGCGGCTCGCGCTCGAGCGCTCCGCCGTCCGCTCGCCCGCGACGCCGTGAGCCCGCTCGCTCGCCGAATCGCCGTTCGCCAAGTCGTGCCAGGCTCGCCCGCGTCACGATGCGCCCGCTCCGCTGCGCCTCGAGATCGTCGACGAGGACGCGTCGCTTCGCTCAGGCGCGAGATGCGGCGCGGCGGCTCACCGCTTCGCTTGGTCGAGACACCCTACGACTCGTCGCTTCGCTCAGGCGCGCGATGCTCCGCGACGGCTCACCGCTGCGCTCGGCGCGAGATACCCCCGCGACGACTCGCCGCCCCGGAACCCGGCCGCCGCTCTGCCGCGGGGCGCAGAGCTGCTCGTGGCCGACTCGCATCGCGCGCGTGAGACGAGCCCGGACGCGCCGCGGGCCGCCTGGTGGCGGCCCGCTCGCTTTGTTCATGTTCTTCCCGCGCCTGCCTCCCAGCTGGGCGCGGTGATGCTGAGGAATTACCGCACGCTTGAGCTCTTGCGACGGCGCTGCGGGCGGGAAGCCAGGGGCGTCGTGCAGGAGTGCGCTCGCGAAGGCACCCCGCCGGGACGGCCCGCGCGCGTGAGCGGGCGGAGCGGACGGCGGTGAGGATGGGCCTCCGCGAGGTCGTCGGCGTGGGCGCGCGGCGGCAGCTCGTCTGCGAGCGTGGCGAAGGCGACGACCAGGTCGACGGCACGCCGGACGGTCTCGCGCAGGGAGCGCTTGGCCGGCCGGGGATCTGCGGTTGGGGAGAACATGTGTTCGCAAAGCTAGAGGGGTCGTCGGACGGATGTGGTGAGAACACGTGTTCGTGTCCTCTCGGGGTCGAAATTTGGCTCTATGACGGGGAAGTTCGGCACCGACGCTGCACGCGATCTTGCAGGGTGTGTTGCAGAGCCGCGCTCTTTGGGCCAAAAGAGGCACGGGGCGGAGTGCGCGGACGGTGGCCGTGCGGCGGTCCGTGGGCGGTGGAGGCGTGGCATGGCGGGTGCGGGCGGCGCGGTGGATGGGCGGCGCGATGGCTGCGGGCGGCGCGGTGGTGCGGGCGTGAAGCGGCGAGGTTCCCACCGGCGCGATGGGTCGATGCGGTGGCGTGCGCGGGCGGGGAGGGGCGACGAAGTGGGATGGCGATGGGGTGCCGTGCGGCGCGGTGGGCGGGCGCGCGGACTCCCGCGGCGCCGTGCGCCGAGCAAGATGGTGGTGTCGCTCCCGGCTCCCCGTGCTCCTGCCGTTCTGGCACCCAAGGTTTCTCCGCAGGGGGTGTCGATGCGTTCATCATGCTGTGGCCTGGTCCCGACTCAAAGGTCAGCGAGGCTCACAGCAATGCTCGAACGTATCTCGACGAAGATCTTCGCCGACGGCGCCGATCTGGACGGCATCCTGCGGCTCGCAGGCGACCCACTGATCAAGGGCTTCACGACCAATCCCACGTTGATGTGGAAGGCCGGCCTGACGGACTACGCGGACTTCGCGCAGCGGCTCCTGGAGCAGGTCAGGGACAAGCCGATCTCGTTCGAGGTCTTCGCCGACGACGAGGAGGAGATGCGGCGGCAGGCCCGCAAGCTCGCGGCGTGGGGACCGAACGTGTACGTGAAGATCCCCATCACGACGACGGGCGGCGTGTCGATGGCGCCGCTGGTCCGGGAGCTCTCCGAGGCGGGCGTGCAGGTCAACGTCACGGCCCTCTTCACGACGGCGCAGGTCGAGTTGATCACGGCCGCGGTCGCGGATGGCGCGCCGTCGTGCATCTCGGTCTTCGCCGGCCGGATCGCGGACGCCGGAGTCGACCCGCTGCCGATGATGCAGCGCTCGGTCGACATCATGGCCGCGGCGCCGCGCTCCGAGCTGATCTGGGCGAGCCCGCGCGAGGTCCTGAACCTCGTGCAGGCCGACCAGGTCGGCTGCGACATCATCACGATGACGCACGACCTGCTCCCCAAGGTGAAGTCCTTGGGCAAGGACCTCGACCAGTTCTCCCTGGAGACCGTGCAGATGTTCACCGCGATGCAGCGGCTGCCGGCTTCGTGCTGTGAGCATCCGCCCATGAGGCGCGTGCTGATCACCGGCGGCGCCGGGTTCATCGGCAGCACCCTCGCCGACCGCCTGCTCGACGACGGCGTCGAGGTCGCGCTGCTCGACGACTTCCGGACGGGACGCCGCGAGTTCGTCGCCTCCGCCGTCGAGCGCGGCGCCGACCTCTTCGAGGGCGACATCCTGGACGACACGACGCTGACCGCGGCGATCGAGGGCTGCGACACCGTCTTCCACCTCCAGGCCAACGCCGACGTCCGCCACGGCCTCGAGCACCCGCGGCGCGACCTCGAGCAGAACACGATCGCGACCTCCGACGTCCTGGAGGCGATGCGCGCCTCCGGCGCCACGCGGATCTGCTTCTCCTCGACCGGCTCGGTCTACGGCGACGCCCCGAGCTTCCCGACGCGCGAGGACGGCCCGTTCCCGATCCAGACCTCGCTCTACGGCGCGTCGAAGGTCGCCGGCGAGGGGATGATCGGCGCCTACGCGCACGGCCTCGGCTTCACGGGCCTCATCTTCCGCTTCGTCTCGGTCCTCGGCGAGCGCTACACGCACGGCCACGTCATCGACTTCTACCGGGCGCTCAAGGCCGACCCGACGCGCCTGCGCGTCCTTGGCGACGGCCGTCAGACCAAGTCCTACCTCTACGTGCAGGACTGCGTCGAGGCGATGCTCACCGCCGTCGCGCACCACGGCGACGCGCCCGGGGCCGACATCTACAACCTGGGCACCGACGAGACCGTCACGGTCGACGACTCGGTCGCCGCGATCACCGCCCAGATGGGCGTGGCGCCCGAGGTCGAGAAGACCGGCGGCGACCGCGGCTGGGCCGGCGACGCGCCGCTCATCCACCTCGACACCCAGCGGATCCGCGCGCTCGGCTGGACCCCGACCCTGACGATCCGCGAGGCGATCGCGCGCACGCTGGAGTGGTTCGACACCGAGCCGCAGATCGTCCTCGAACAGGAGCCATCGCACTCGTGAGCGTCATCTTCTCCCGCGCCCCGCTGCGCATCTCGCTCGGCGGCGGCGGCACCGACCTGCCGTCCTACTACGGCGAGCACGGCGGCTACCTCCTCAGCGGCTCGATCGACAAGTACGTCTACACGCTGACGCACACCGTCTTCCAGAAGCGGTACCGGATGAAGTACTCCGACACCGAGGAGGTCGACACGATCGCGGAGATCAAGCACCCCATCCTGCGCGAGACCCTGCTGAAGCACTGGAAGGGCAACCCGCTGGAGATCGCCTCGGTCGCCGACGTCCCCGCCGGCACCGGCATGGGCTCCAGCGGCGCGTTCACGGTCTGCCTGATCAAGGGCCTGGCCCTGGCCAAGCGCCAGTCGATCACGCCCGGCGACCTCGCCGAGGCCGCCTGCGAGATCGAGCTCGACATCCTCCACGAGCCCGTCGGCAAGCAGGACCAGTACGTCTCCGCCCACGGCGGGATCTGCGCCTATACCTTCCACGCCGACGGCAGCGTGGAGGTCGACCCGCTCGACCTCGACGAGGCCACGCTGCGCCGGCTGCGCAACAACCTCCTGCTCTTCTACACCGGTGAGGCGCGCTCGGCGTCGAAGATCCTCGCCGACCAGGTCACCCGGACCGAGGCGAGCGACAGCGACATGGTGGACAACCTCCACCGCACCAAGGAGATGGGCCAGCGCAGCCGCGCGCTGCTCGAGTCCGGCGACCTCGAGAGCTACGCCGAGCTCATGGACGAGCACTGGAAGAACAAGCGCGAGCGCTCGCCCGGCATGACCGACGAGCGCATCGACACGCTCTACACGCTCGCCCGCCGCTCCGGCGCGCTGGGCGGCAAGCTCGTCGGAGCGGGCGGCGGCGGCTTCCTGCTGATCTACGCGCAGCGCCCCGAGGACACCCGCCAGGCGATGGCGGCCGCGGGCGCCGCGGAGCTCCCGTTCGACTTCGAGTTCACCGGCGCGATGGGCACCGAGTACAACTGATGGTCCTGCAGGCCGACCCCGTCGCCCCGAGCGTGCTCGGGATCGCCTCCAAGACGCTGTCGGTCGTCGTCCCCGTCTACAACGAGGAGGACACGGTCGGCACGTTCTACGAGCGCGCCGCGAAGGTCCTCGACCGGACCGGCCTGCGCTGGGAGATCATCTTCGCGCTCGACCCGTGCACGGACCGCACCGAGCAGCTGATCCTCGAGCTGCGCGCCCGCGACGAGCGCGTGAAGCTGCTGCGCTTCAGCCGCCGCTTCGGCCAGCCGGCCGCGACGCTCGCCGGCCTCGCGGCCTCGACTGGCGACGCGGTCGTCGTCATCGACGTCGACCTCCAGGACCCGCCCGAGTTGATCATGGACATGGTCGCGCGCTGGCGCGAGGGCTTTGAGGTCGTCTACGCGCAGCGCCGCACGCGCGAGGGGGAGACGCTGCCCAAGCGCATCATCGCCGCGCTCGGCTACCGCGTCATCAAGCGCGTCGCGGAGGTCGAGATCCCGCCCAACACGGGGGACTTCCGGCTGATGAGCCGCCGCGTCGTCGACCACGTCGTCGCGCTCAACGAGGCGCACGGGTTCCTGCGCGGGCTCGTCGCGCTCGTCGGCTTCCGCCAGACGAGCATCCTCTACGACCGCGACGCGCGGGCCGCCGGATCGAGCAAGTACAACAAGTTCATCGGGTCGATCTACATCGGCCTCAACGGCATCGTGTCGTTCAGCCGCTACCCCTTGCAGCTGATCTCGCTCGGCGGGCTCTTCTGCGCGGTGCTCGCGTTCCTGCTGGCGATCGGCTACCTCGTCGCGAAGCTCGCCGGCGCGCCGTTCCCGCTCGGCAACCCGACGATCGTCATCATCGTCTCGCTCTTCAGCGGCCTGCAGCTGTTCTCGCTGGGGATCATGGGCGAGTACGTCGGGCGGATCTACGACGAGGTCAAGCGGCGGCCGAAGTTCATCGTCGAGGACGCGTACGGGATCGCGACCGACGCCCCGCGCGCCGGCGCCGCCGAGGTCCGCGAGCGCTACCGGCTGGACACGTGAGCGAGAGCGCGGCCGCGGGCGCCGGCGCGGGCGCGG
>JAOPZG010000425.1 GCA_025964215.1 Conexibacter sp. | reverse complement strand
ATGCAGTGACCAAAGCCGAGACGGTGTACCGCAAGGTCGAAGAGCTCGTCGCTGGCGGCATGACCAAGGCCGAGGCGTTCAAGAAGCTCGCCGAGGAGTACTCCCAGCCCGTCGACTCTCTCAGAGGCTCGTACTACACCTGGAAGAGCCAGCTCGAAGGCGGCGGTACGCGTCGCCCACGCCGCAGAGAGACGACGCTCGGAGACGCCCTGGACGACGCCCGCCGGGCGCTGGAGCGGGCCGTTGAGAGCGTCGATAAGGAGGTCGCCGAGGCGAGAACCCGCGCCGAGGAGTCCAAGGCCGAGTACGACGCGCTCAAGGCCTCGGCGCCCGAGCGCAAGAAGGCCATCCAGCAGAAGCTCGATGCCCTGAAGTGATGGCACATCAGGTCGGTCTGGACTCTCAATCCAGATCGGCCTGAGCCCATAGAAACAACTTGTATAACAACGACTTTAACGCGAAAATGTAAACCGAAAGGAGGATCCGTCATGACCGACAAGCCACAGCTCACCGCCATCATTTGCCTGCGCGTCTCGACGCCGTCGCAGGTCAACAAGGCCATCGACCCCGAGGGCTACTCGATCCCCAACCAACGAGACGCCACGACTCACTACTGCCAGCACAACCTGGGTGGCGTCGAGGTCGCGGGCGAGGTCATCGAGCCGGGCATCTCTGCCAAGGACATCACCAAGCGCCCAAATATCAAGGAGCTGATCGAGAAGGTCGATCGCCTCAAGCCCGACTTCGTCGTCTACTTCGACCTTTCGCGCTCGGCTCGCAACGACTACGACGCACAATGGCTCTGGCGCGAGCTGACCGAGAAGCGCGGCGTCCTGATCCAGTCGACCCACGAGCGGATCGATGACACCCCGAACGGGCGCATGATCTACTCGATCACCGCAGCCGTGAATGCCAATCGCATCCGTCAAGACGCTCTCAAGGTCAAGGACGGTCTCGCGCGCAAGTTCATGGAGGGCGGCCATCAGGGGCCGTCGCCCGTTGGCTATCTCAACGACACGCTCTTGCTTCCCGGCCGCGAGGTTCGCGTCGTCATCGAGGACTGCGACCGATCCGACCTCGTACGCCAAGGCTTCGACCTCTACGCCACGGGCAACTACAGCCTCGCAACGCTGACCGACATACTCGAAGTGATGGGCCTGCGGTATCGGGCAACCCCAAAGAAGCCCGAGCGCCCGCTCTCTCGCGCCAGCGTCTACCGCATGCTTCGTGACGACTTCTACATCGGGATCGTCACGTTCAAAGGCCAGAAGCGACGCGGCATCCACGAAGCGCTGATCGAGGAAACGACCTTTGAGCGCGTGCAGCAGGTGCTCGCCTCTCACCGGGCGAGTGGCAACCGTGGCCGCAAGCACGACCACTTCCTGATCGGCGACATCTTCATGTGCGATCACTGCAGTTGCCGGCTCGGATATGGCCGCCATCGCAGCAAGACCGGCGTGCACTACGAGTACTTCTCCTGCCTCTCTCGTGTACGTGACACCGGGCCGTGCGGCGTGCGCTACCTCCAAGTGGACGCCGTCGAGCAGGCAGTCCAGGCCTACCACGGCACCCTCCTCTACACAGCCGAGCAGCAGCAACGACTTCGCGAGGCTGTCGAGGAGTTCGTTTCGGCTCGGGTCGAGTCAGCCCGTCAGCAAGCCGACACCCACCGGCGACGGCTCGAGGCGCTCAAGGCCGAGCAGAAGAATCTGCTCCAGTTGCATCACAAGGGGCTCGTCGACGATGAGGTGCTTGCCGAAGAGCAGGAACGCATCAAGCTCGAACGCTCCCACGCCCGCCAGCTCGTTGAGCACGCGACTCATGAGCTCGTCGACATCATGGAGGCCCTTGATGAGGCTCTGGCCCTGGTAGACGAGAGGTTCCCCTATGCCGAGGCCGGGGATCCGACCCTGTGGAGGCTGATCAACCAAGCAACCCATACAGAGATCCGCCCCTATATCGATGAGGATGGATGGAACGGGGACGGAAAGCCGCCCGTTCTCGTGTGCGGCCGTCGTGATCCCTTCTATGAGGCGGCCGACGAATTCCTCGGCCTGGCACCCCGCCTCGCGAAGCCCGAAAGCGGGTCTAGGAACCGCCGGGGCCGCTGCGGCACGCCCGAAGTTCGCACCAAGGTTCTCGCTCCCCGCTTCCCCGTCCGTCCGACCTCGCCGCACCACGCGGAAGGCCGGGCTAGACTGGGACGTCGCTGCGCCCGTAGCTCAGCTGGATAGAGCGTCGGTCTACGGAACCGAAGGTCAGAGGTTCGAATCCTCTCGGGCGCGTCGAGGAAAGCCCCGCGATTGCGGGGCTTTCGCGTTCAGAGGCGCAAGCTGGGAAGCGCTGAGGCGGCGTCCGGTGATCGCGCGGTAGGCGCGGCCGTACTGCTCACGGCTCAAGACGATGTGGCCCTTTTGTCGCACTGCGGCCGGCGCGACGCCGATGACTTCCAGCGTTGGCGCGCGCGTGAGCCTCTGGCGGTGCAGGCCGGCGACGGGCGTGACCCAGCCCCATCGGTCGGCGTCCTCGGGGTTGGCGGCCTCCTGGCGCACTCGACCCGGGTCGAACGTGGTGGGTCCGGTCACTTCGAGGATGTCTGGACAGCGTCCGGTGCCGACGGAGTAGACGACCAAGAGGTCGCCGGCCTCGAACGATGGCCGACGGCTGGGATCGCCACCCGCGTTGAAGTTATGGGCGCTGCTGATCCAGTCGTTGCGGGTCCAGCGGTGGGGATCGCCGTCCTGGTGGTAGAGCATCTTCAGCCAGAAGCCGGTGCGTCCGCGCCGCGCAGCCCGCTGGACGGCTTGACCGCTACCAGGACCGAGCGATGGGCCTGACGCCGGCGGGAGGCTTGGAGGGATCTTGATCCGAGCGGCCGCCTTCGCGCACGCTCGGAGCTCGGTCGCCCCGACCCTGTGACCCACGCGCCACCACGACGAGAAGAGCTTCGAGGCTTTCGCGGACTGGGCGGCGTCCAGCATCACGCCGAGCTCGAGGTTGTCCCCCGGTCCGCCTCCCAGGCCCTTGCCGGTGAGGTTGCCTGAGCCCACCAAGGCGAAGCTGTCGTCGATGAGCGTGAGCTTGGCGTGGAGGTCGGCGATCGTCCTGACCTCCACGCGGACGTCCATGAGCAGTTCGAGCGCCTGCAGCGAAAGGGCGCCCGCGGCGACGGCGCGCGGGTCCAGGGCCGTGAGCATCCGAAGGCGTGGCGCCGTGCTGCCGGCCAGCGCGTGAGCCAGGGCCGCGGCCACCGGACGAGAGAGGAAGGGGCTGGCGAGCTCGACTCGCGACGAGGCGTGCCTCGCTGCATGGACGAGCTCCTCCCGTACTCCGGAGACGAGCTGGCCTGATCGCAATGCGCGTACCATGCAGCGACGCTATCCGATACCGATCCATGATCGATAGAGACTTCTGATACAGAGATCCCGACGGGTCCCGGCATCTCGCTGACCGTGCGCTTCACCCCGACCGGCGGCTCGACCGCCATCAAGACGATCAAGGTGAACTTCAAGGCCTAGGCCTAAGAGGAGCGGCCCCTCAGCGCGTCGGGGCCAGCAGCGCGTCGATGTCCTGCGCCGCGCAGAACGGGATCAGCGCGATCGAGAGCACCTCGGGCAGCGCCTGCGGCAGCTCCTCGATGCGCCGCTCCAGGACGTGCTGGGTGATCACGTGGACCACGGTCGCGCCGATCAGCTGGCCCTGGAAGACCGGGACGTCGAGCAGCGCGTCGTAGCCCGGCGTCAGGAACGCCGTGAAGGCCTCGACCGCGGTCTCCAGCCGCAGCCCGCCGTCGACGCCGAGGGCCTTGACGCCGTCGAAGCACGCCCGCACGTAGACCGGCTCCGAGGCCAGGAGCTCCAGGAACATGGCGAGCCCGTCGCGCGCGCTCTGCGGCCACGGGACCTCGCGCGTCTGCTCCTGCACGAGCGCGAAGGCCTGGTGGAAGAACGCGCCGAAGAGCGCGTAGAAGCAGTCCTCCTCGTCGCCCACGAGCCGGCGCACGTCCTTGCGCCGCATGCCCGCCTCGAGCGCGATCTCGGCGAGCGTGGTGGCCTGGTAGCCGCGCCGGTCGACGACGCGCGCGGTGGCCGCCAGGACCGCTCCGCGCTGGGATGAGAACACGAGGCCGCTGGCCGCCATGGCGCAACGATATAGATTGGCGCGATCTTCGCTGAGAAGTGGTCCGCGTCCGCGCCTCGCCAGCCGCTCCGGACTGGTCTAGGCTCACGACTCGTGACCGTCGTCCTGTGGCACATCGAGGTCTCGCACTACAACGAGAAGGCGCGTTGGGCGTTGGACTACAAGTCGGTGCCGCACGAGCTGCGCGTGCCGATGCCCGGCTTCCACGGCGTCCGGGCGTTCGTGCTCACCCGCGGCGCCCAGCGGCGGCTGCCCGTGATGGAGCTCGAGGGCCGCCGGATCGGCGACTCGACCGCGATCATCGCCGCGCTCGAGGCCTACCGGCCGGAGCCCGCGCTCTACCCCGCGGACCCCGCCGAGCGCCGCCGCGCGCTCGAGCTGGAGGACTTCTTCGACGAGCGCCTCGCGCCCGAGCTGCGGCGGCTCGTCTGGCACCACACGCTCCCGGACACCGACGCGGTCATCGACTCGCTCTTCGCCGATCGCGCGCCCGGCCGCGCGCGCTTCCTGCGGGCGACCGCGCCGCTGGCGCGCCCCGTCGTGCGCCGCGACTACGGCGTCTCGGCCGCGGCGGCGGAGACCGCCCGCGAGAGCGTCCTGGCCGCGATGGACCGGCTCGAGGCCGAGATCCAGCCCTCGGGCTACCTCGCCGGCGACGGCTTCTCGGTCGCCGACCTCACGGCCGCCTCGCTGTTCTACCCCGCGGTCCTCCCGCCCGAGTTCCCATACCCGCTGGTGGGCGAGGTACCCGAGCGGGGACGGGATTTCATCGCC
>JAOPZG010000423.1 GCA_025964215.1 Conexibacter sp. | reverse complement strand
CCTCGACGCCGAAGGACGACAAGAACGCCGCCGCCCGCCCCCGCGCCTCCGGCTCCTGCGCGTCGCCCCGGATCGCCCCGCACAGGTACCCGTGCCGGTACTCCGGGCTGTCGTCGGGCGGCGTCGCGAACCGCCCCGGCCCGAGCAGCGAGACCGTCTGTGTGAGGTAGGGCCGCGGCGCGCCGCCCCGCTCCGAGCGCTGGACGTGCTTCCACCCGCGGTTGGTCAGGAAGCGGTGGTCGCCGCTGGCCACGAGCTCCGTCCCGTCCTGGAGCGTCACGCGATAGGCCGGCTTCTCCGTCTGCCAGTGCGCGCGGACCTTCGTCCGCACGTAGCGCCGGTAGGTCCCCTCCTGCTCGGTCCCGTAGATCTCGTCGCCCACGCGCAGCTCCGCCAGCGGCCGCGTGCGCCCGTCGGCCATCAGGATCGGCGTCTCCCCCGCCAGGCAGTAGACGCACGCGTGCGAGCAGCCGCGATACGGGTAGATCGTCCAGCGGAACGGCATCCGCGACGCCTCGGGGACGCGGTTGAGCGCGCTCTTGGCGTGGATCTCGTAGAAGCGCATGTCCAGCGCCTCGGGCGCGTCGAAGCGCCGCACCGTGGCCGGATCGCGGTACCCCGGGAGCCGCGCGCCCTCCGCTTCGTCGATCTTCAGGTTGTCCCAACGCATGCGAACAGATGTTCGCACAGATCGGCCTCAGACGCGAACGTACGTTCGACGTCGTTCGCGGACCTCCTGCGCTCAGACCAGCGCGCGCGCCAGCAGCGACATCTCGCCCGCCAGCGTCTGGGACGTCGCGCCGGTGATCTGCACCGGCACGATCTCCCCGGCCTCCGCGAGGCCGGAGAAGTTCACGGTCTTGCCGTGGCCGCTGCGGCCGCGCAGGCGCGACGGGTCGGTGCGCGACGGGCCCTCCACGAGGACGTCGAGCGTGCGGCCGACGAAGCGCTGGGAGCGCTCCAGCGCGCGCCGCTGGACGACCTCGACCAGGCGGTCCATGCGCTCGACCGAGACCTCGTGCGGGACGAAGTCCCCCACCAGCTCGGCGGCCTCCGTCTCGCGCCGCGGCGAGTAGATGAAGGTGAACGCGCCGTCGAAGCCGACCTCCTCGCAGACCTCCAGGGTCTCCGCGAAGTCCGCCTCGGTCTCGCCCGGGAAGCCGATGATGATGTCGGTGGTCAGCGCGATGTCCGGGTTGTGCTCGCGGATCAGCGCGACGCGGTCGGCGAAGCGCTCGCGCGAGTAGGTCCGGCGCATCGCCTTCAGGATCCGCGAGGAGCCCGATTGCAGCGGCAGGTGCATGTGCGGGCAGACCGACGCGAGGTCCGCGTGCGCGCGCACGACGTCCTCGGTCATGTCCTGCGGATGCGGCGAGGTGTAGCGGACGCGGCGCAGCCCGTCGATCGCGTCGAGCTCGTGCAGCAACGCGGCGAACGAGGAGCGCGAGCCGCCGCGCACGGCGCGCCCGTACGCGTTGACGTTCTGCCCCAACAACGTCACCTCGGCCACGCCCGCGTCGACCATCTCGCGGACCTCGGCGACGAGCTCCTCCAGCGGCCGGTCGACCTGACGGCCGCGCGTCGCGGGCACGATGCAGTAGGAGCACTTCATGTTGCAGCCGGCCGAGATCTGGACCCAGCCCTGGAAGTCCCGCGCGCGGGCGGAGGGCAGGTGGCCGGTGAAGCCCTCGAACTCGAAGAAGCCCTGAGCGGTGAGCGAGTCGCTGGTCAGGAACTCGGCCAGCTTGTGGACCTGCCCCGGCCCGAACGCGACGTCCACGTACGGGAACTGGCGGAAGACGTCCTCCTTGACCGACTGCGCCCAGCAGCCGCCGACGCCGATCACGATCTCCGGGTTGCGGCGCTTGTAGGACGCGGCGAGCTGGAGGTAGGAGATGAAGCGGCTGTCGGCCTTCTCCCGGATCGAGCACGTGTTGAACAGGATCAGCTCCGCCTCCTGCTGCTCGGCGGTCTCCGCGTAGCCCAGCGCGACGAGCATCCCCTTCATCCGCTCGGAGTCGTGCTCGTTCATCTGGCACCCGAAGGTGGTGACGTGGAAGGTCTTGCTCACGGCGGACACGAGGGTACCTCGCGCGTCACTTGGCGTAGTCGACGGCGCGGGACTCGCGGATCACCGTCACCTTGATCTGACCGGGGTACTCGAGCTCCTGCTCGATCTCGCGCGCGATCGTGTGCGAGAGCGCGATCGCCTTCTCGTCGGTGATCGCGCCCGGCTCGACGATCACGCGGATCTCGCGGCCGGCCTGCATGGCGTACACCTTGTCGACGCCGTCGTGGCGGGTGGCGAGCTTCTCGAGGTCGCGCAGGCGCTTGACGTACTGCTCGAGCGACTCGCCGCGCGCGCCCGGGCGGGCGCCGCTCAGCGCGTCGGCGGCCTGGACGATCACGGCCTCCACGGTCTGCGGCTCGACCTCGTTGTGATGGGCCTCCATCGCGTGCGCGACGGCCTCGGACTCGCCGTGGCGGCGCGCGAGGTCGCCGCCGACGAGCGCGTGCGGGCCCTCGACCTCGTGCGAGACGGCCTTGCCGATGTCGTGCAGCAGCGCGGCGCGGCGCGCGGTCTTCGTCGAGGCGCCGAGCTCGGACGCCATCAGCGCCGCCAGGTGCGCGCACGCGATCGAGTGCGCGAGCACGTTCTGGCCGTAGGAGGTCCGGAACTTCAGCCGCCCGAGGACCTTCACGAGCTCGGGGTCGAGCCCCTGGACGCCGGCGGCGAAGATCGCCTCCTCGCCCGCCTCGACCATGTGCGACTCGAGCTCGGACTTCGCCTGGTAGTAGGTCTCCTCGATCCGCGCCGGGTGGATCCGGCCGTCCTGCAGGAGCTTCTCCAGCGTCATGCGCGCGACCTCGCGGCGGACGCCGTCGAACGCGCTCAGCACGACCGCGTTGGGCGTGTCGTCGATGATGAAGTCGACGCCGGTGAGGTTCTCCAGCGCGCGGATGTTGCGCCCCTCGCGGCCGATGATCCGGCCCTTCATGTCGTCGCTCGGGAGCTGGACGACGCTGACCGTCGTCTCGGCCGCGTGCGAGGCGGCGAGCCGCTGCATCGCCACGCTGAGGATCGACCGCACGCGCCGCTCGGCGTCGCGCTTGGTCTCCTCCTCGACCTGGCGCAGGACGCGGCCGGCGTCGTGGCGCGCGGCCTCCTCGACGTCCTTGAGCAGCGCCTGCTTGGCCTGCCCGGCGCTGAGGCCGGCGACGCGCTCCAGCGCCTCCTCGCGCTGGACGCGCAGGCGCTCCAGCTCGGCGGCGTGCGCGCGGACGTGCTGGTCGCGGCGCTCGAGCTCCGCCTCGCGGCGGTCGAGGTCGGCGCCGCGGCGGTCGAGCGCGGCCTCCAGGGCCTGCGTGCGGACGGCGCTGTGCTCGAGCTCGGCCTCGCGGCGGACGATCTCGGCGCTCTCGGGGGCCGGCTCCGCCGGGGCGGGCGCGGCGACGGCGGCGAGCGTCGCGACCGGGCGCTGGCGTCCGTAGACGAGGGCCGCGACGACGATGGCGACTCCCACGAGCGCCAAGCCGATCAGGGTTTCCATGTGGGGTGTCCTCTCCCCAGCCGTCCATGGAGGCGGCGGCTGGTCTCCGATGCTGCGATTGGGGAGCGAGAGGCCCGGCCACCGGGCGAGGGTGGACGGCGGTATCGGGTCCTGCATGGCCCCGGGGCGCCGGAAGGGGTGGCGCTGCGGGGCCCGCACATGGCGTGCGCACGGCGGGAAAAGGCTGGAAACTCTCGGGTTCGGTCGCCCTGAAGGTCGGTCTTTCGCTGGCGGGGATCGTAGTCGGGAACGGGTTGCGCGTGCAATCAGCCCACGCGGCGGGCCCCGACGAGGTGCGATCCCCAGTAGCCGTCGAAGATCGCGTGGGCCATCACGCCGTGGGTCGTGGCCGAGACGACGGTGGTGGGACCCGTGGCGATCCCGACGTCGGAGGCGCCCGGGCCGGCGGTGTCGAAGAACACCAGGTCGCCGGCCTGGATGGCGGTCGTGGCGACGTGCGCGCCGGCGCCGAACTGGGCGAAGGACGTGCGCGGGATCGCGATCCCGGCCTGGCGGAAGGCCCAGCTGGTGAGGCCGGAGCAGTCGAAGGACGAGGGGCCGGTGGAGCCGTAGGCGTAGGGCGCGCCGACCTTGGAGAGCGCGGCGGCGACGGCGGAGGGCGCGGCGGTTCGCGTCTCCGCCGTGGTCGCGACCGGCGCCGCGAGCCCCAGCGCCGCGCGCGTCCGCGGTCCCACGATCCCGTCGACCACGAGCCCGTGGGCGCGCTGGTAGGCGCGGACCGCGCTGCGGGTCTGCGGTCCGAAGACGCCGTCGGCCGGGATCCCGAGCGCCTGCTGGAGCGCGACGACGCCGGAGCCGCGGGCGCCGTGGCGCAGCAGGCCG
>JAOPZG010000414.1 GCA_025964215.1 Conexibacter sp. | reverse complement strand
GCTCGACGCGGGCTGCGGCACCGGCTACGGGACCGTGCTGCTGGCCGAGGCCGGCGCGGCGTCGATCTCCGCCTTCGACGTCGCCGACGAGGCCGTCGCCGCGACGCGCTCGCGCGTGCCCGACGACCTCGACGTCGCGGTCGAGGTCGTGCAGGCCGACATCCACGAGCTGCCCTTCGCCGACGGCGCCTTCGACCTCGTCGTCTGCTTCGAGGTCCTCGAGCACGTGACTGAGCAGCCCGCCGCGCTGGCCGAGCTGCGCCGCGTCCTGACCACCGACGGCGTGCTCGTGATCTCCTCGCCGAACCGGCTCGTCTATCCGCCCGGCAACCCGCACCACGTCCACGAGCTGACGCCGGACGAGTTCGAGGCCGCGCTGCGCGAGCAGTTCGCCGGCGTCGCGCTGCACCGCCAGCACGTGTGGCTCGCCTCCGCGCTGCTCGACGACGCCCACGCCCGCGCCGACGGGACGCCGGTGGGCGGCGACACGCGGCTGATCGAGCCGCTGCAGCCCGGCCAGGAGACCTACACCGTCGCCGTGGCCTCCGACGGCCCGGTGCCCACGCTCGCGGCCGAGGTCGCGCTCGCCGGCGCCGGCGAGCTGCAGTGGTTCCGGGACCGCATCGACTACCTCGAGGGCCACCTGCACGAGGTCGAGGGCGAGGTCCACCGGCGGATGAAGGCGCTCGAGGTCGACCGCGGCGAGCTCGCGGAGTCCGAGGCCAAGCGCCAGGCGCTCAACGTGGCCCTGCTGGAGCTCGAGGCGCGCAACGCGGTCCTCGTCGACCTCGAGCGGCGCTTCGTCGAGGTGCGCGAGGAGCGCTTCGCCTACGAGGAGCGCGTCCACGAGCTGCTCGCCGTCAAGGACGCGGACTTCGAGCGCCAGGTCGAGCTGAACCGTCAGCTGCTGGCGTCGCCGTCGTGGCGGCTGACCAAGCCGCTGCGCGCCGTCAAGCGCCTGCTACGCCGCTGATCGTCGGGTCCGTGAGGACCGGGTAGCGGCGCAGGAGCGTCGCCCACGCGCTGGTGTCGTCGATGTTCGTGACCGAGACCATGGAGTGCGCCGCGACGCGGTAGCGGGCGACGATCTCCGGGACGCGGACGCCGTGCATGCCGCGGCTGGCGAGCGCGCACCACATGGCGAAGTCCTCCCAGCCGTAGAGCGCGGCGTCGCGCACGTAGCCGCCGACGTCGAGCACGAGGTCGCGGCGCAGCATCGCCATCGCGTCGATGAAGTTGCCGTAGCGCAGCCGCCGCGGATCCCACTCGGGCCACGAGACGAGGCCGCCGGGGCCGCCCTCGTCGAAGGCCACGATGATGCCGTAGGCGAACGCGGCGTCCGCGTCGCCGTCGAGCGCCGCCTCGAGCCGCCCGAGCGCCTGCGGGTAGATCGCGTTGTCGGCGTCGAGGACGAAGACGTAGGGCGCGCGGGCCAGCTCGAAGCCGAGGTTGCGCGCCCGGGCGAGGCCGCCGTTGGCGCCGCGCGCGACGACGTGCGCCGCCATCCTCGGGTAGCGCTCGACCGCTTCGCGGATCACGGCGAGCGTGTCGTCGGTGCTGCAGTCCTCGACGATCACGACCTCGAAGCGCTCGTGGTCGGCGCGCGCCAGGCTCTCGAGCGCCTCGGCGACGTGGTCGGCGTAGTTGTAGACCGTGAGGACGACCGAGACGCGCGGGGCGGGGAGCGCCGCGTACGCCTCGTTGGGCGTCTGGACGTCGGGGCGCGGGACGGCGGCCGAGCGCAGCGCGTGCAGCTCGGCCTTCACGCTGCGCACCTCCATCGCGAGGTGCTTGAGGGCCATGCGGGAGACGGCGGCGTCGCCGCGCGAGGGCCGCTCGAACGGCGGCGCGGGCTCCTCGGGCTCCAGCGGGCGCGGGACCGCGGAGGGCTCGCCGGGGTCCGCCGGCGGGAGCGGCAGGGCGTGCAGGCCGGCGGCGAGCGCGGCGAGGTCGTCGAGCGCGCCGTCCATCGGCATCTCGTCGCGCAGCAGCCGGTAGGCGTTGCTGCGCAGGTCGCCGACCAGCCCGTAGTAGTCGAGCGTCGCGCCGAGCGCGAGGTGCAGGTCCTCGAAGCGCGCCGAGACGAAGTGGCGCCCCGCGATCAGCGGCGCGACGCCGAGCGCGTGCTCGCTGACGAGCACCGCCCCGTTGACGATCGCCTGGACCGCCCGCAGCCACTCCATGTAGCCGAGCTCGGAGCGGTGGACGTTGAGCAGGACCTTGGTCCGGCGCAGCAGCGCGTCGCGCCGCTCGCCCCACAGGAAGTGCGGGTCCTCGGCGCGGTGCGGGAGCTTGGTCTCGACCACGTGGAGCTCCGCGCGGCGCCCTTGCAGGACGCTGCCGCAGCGCGCGAGCGCGACGCCGCGGCGGTCGGTGTGGCTGCCCAGGAACGCGACGTCGACCGTGCGCTCCTCCGCGTCCACGCCGCCCCACGTGTCCCACTCCGGCACGTAGCCGAGCGGCACGTGGAGCGCGTTGACGCCGCGCTCGCGCAGCGCGGCGACGCCGAGCGCGTTGATGTCCACCGCGGCGCCGCAGTCAGCGGCGATCGCGGCGGCGGTGTCGAACCAGGGCGTCCCCGGCTGCTCGGTGCAGACGGCGATCGTGCGCTGGAGCTGGCGCCAGTTCGGGCGCGAGTCGTGCTCGACCAGCGGCAGGTACTCGTGCGGGACGACGACGTAGACGAGGTCCTCGGCGACCGGCGGGAAGTGGTCGACGGCGTACTCCACCGTCAGGCCCCGGCGGCGGAGGCCCTCGGCGAAGACCTCCATCAACTCGGAGAAGAAGACGTTCTGCCAGGAGGCGCTGACGAAGCAGACCCGCGTCACAGCTCCTCGGCGACCTTCGGCGCCATGCGGACGAAGACGAGCAGGCCGACGCCGAACGTGAGCAGCGTGATCGCGACCGGGAACGCGAGCCGCCCCGTGCTCCCGATCGCCGCCGCCGCGCTCTGGTGCGAGGGATCCACGATCGCGTGGCGGAACTGCTGCAGGATCGCCGCGAACGGGTTGCACATGATGAGCTCGCCGATCCAGTCGCGGCCGGTCTTCCCGGTCACGGTGCTCAAGGTGTAGAAGATCGGCGTGGCGTAGAACAGCACCTGGAGCACGACCGTCCAGATCGGCTCGATGTCGCGGTAGCGCACGAACGCGGCCGACAGGAACATCGACAGGCCGACGAGCCAGACCACGAGCCAGAACACGAGCACCGGCAGCTCGAGCCACGACCACCGCGGCCGGCCGCCGGAGAGCAGCAGGAAGAGGAAGACGGGCACGAGGTTGAGCCCGAAGTTCATCAGCGCGGTCAGCACCGTGGAGAGCGGCACGGCCAGGCGCGGGAACTCGATCTTGCGCACGAGCGACTCGCGCGAGACGATCGCGCGGACCGACTGCGAGGTCGCCTCGGAGATGAACCCGAACAT
>JAOPZG010000400.1 GCA_025964215.1 Conexibacter sp. | reverse complement strand
GCGCGCCGCGAGGCGGCCTCGGCATGAGGCGCCGCCGCCTGCCGTTCGACCCGTGGCACCTGGCGCTCGCCCCGGCGTGCGTGCTGCTCGCGGGCCCGCTCGTGTGGATGGCGCTGTCGTCGTTCATGAACAACGCGCAGCTCAACCGCTTCCCGCCGACGATCATCCCGTCCTCGCTGCACACCGACGGCTACCGGTTCCTGTTCGACAACGCCGAGCTGCCGACGTGGTTCCTGAACTCGGCGATCGTCTCGATCGTTTGCGTCGTGGCCAACCTGGTGTTCTGCTCCACGGCGGGCTACGCCTTCGCGCGCTTGAGCTTCCGCGGCTCGAAGGTGTTGTTGACGTTGATGATCGGGACGCTGCTGGTCCCGTTCCAGCTCACGCTGATCCCGACGTTCATCATCATGGAGAAGCTCGGGCTGATCGACACGCTGGGCGCGATCATCGTCCCCTCGTTGATCATGCCCTTCGGCGTCTTCCTGCTGCGCCAGTTCTTCCTGTCCTTGCCGCGCGAGGTCGAGGAGGCGGCGTGGATCGACGGCTGCTCGCGCTGGAAGATCCTGTGGACGATCGTGCTGCCGCTGGCGCGCCCGGCGCTCTCGACGGTCGCGGTGATCACGTTCCTGCTGACCTGGAACGACGTCTCGTGGCCGGCGATCGCGATCTCCAGCGACTCCCACAACACGCTCCCGCTCGGCATCGCGAGCTTCAAGAGCCGGGCCCAGACCAACCAGTCCGCGATCATGGCGGCCAACGTGCTGGCGACCCTGCCGGTGCTGCTCGCGTTCCTCGCCGCGCAGCGGACCTTCGTTCGCTCGCTGGCCTCGACCGCGGTGAAGGGGTAGACGATGGCGCACGGCATCAGCATCAACAACGTCTGGAAGACGTATGACAACGGCGTCGACGCGGTCCGCGACGTCTCGCTGGAGGTCGGCGAGGGCGAGTTCGTGGTGCTCGTCGGGCCCTCGGGCTGCGGCAAGTCGACGCTGCTGCGGATGATCGCCGGGCTCGAGGAGGTCACCGGCGGCGCGATCCACATCGCCGGCCGCGACGTCACCCACGTCGCGCCGCCCGATCGTGACATCGCGATGGTCTTCCAGAACTACGCGTTGTACCCCCACATGACCGTGCGCCAGAACCTCGGCTTCGGCCTCAAGCAGCGCAAGGTGGACAAGGCGACCATCGCCGCGCGGGTCGACGAGGTCGGCGCGATGCTCGGGCTGGACGAGCTGATGGGGCGGCGGCCGAGCCAGCTCTCGGGCGGCCAGCGCCAGCGCGTGGCGATCGGCCGCGCGCTCGTGCGCGAGCCCGCGGCGTTCCTGCTCGACGAGCCGCTCTCCAACCTCGACGCGAAGCTGCGCACGGCGATGCGCGGCGAGCTGGCGCGGCTGCACGAGCGCCTCGGCGTCACGACGGTGTACGTCACCCACGACCAGGTCGAGGCGATGACGCTCGGCGACCGCGTCGTCGTGCTGCGCGATGGCGTCGTACAGCAGTCCGAGCATCCGCAGGTGCTGTACGAACGCCCCGCGAACGTCTTCGTCGCCGCGTTCATCGGCTCGCCGGCGATGAACTTCGTGGAGGCCGAGGTCGGCGGCGGTCGCGTCACGTTCGCCGACCACGAGCTGGCGCTGCCGAACGGCTCGCCGCTGCACGCGCTCGGCGGCGGCCGCGTGATCCTCGGGATCCGGCCGTCCGCCTTCGAGGTCGAGGGCCCGCGTGCGGGAGCCTCCTGGCCGGCGATGCGCGTCGGGCTCGGGCTCGTCGAGCACCTCGGCGACGAGATCCACGCGGCGTTCCGCGTCGAGGCGCCCCGCGTCGCCACCGACGCCGTCCTCGCAGCCGCCGCCGACGACGGCGAGGACGCCGACGTGCGCCTGCTGGCCGACGACGAGTGCGCGCGCTTCACGGCGGTGCTGGGCGGTCGCGAGCGGCTGCGAGCCGGCGACGAGGTCACGCTGCGGGTCGACCACACGCAGCTGCATGCCTTCGACCCGGCGACGGGCGAGTCGCTGACGACGCCGGGTGGCGCCGCCTACACCAGCTCGACGTCCACGCCGAGCGCCGCCAGCGCCTGACGCTCGTCCGCATCCGCGTCCGTCGTCGTGATCAGCCCCTGGATCTCGTCCGCGCCGCAGATCCGCGCCAGCGCGGTCGCGCCGACCTTGGTGCCGTCGGCGACGGCGATCACCTTCGTGGCGCGCTCGGCGAGGACGCGGTTGGTGTGGGCCTCGACCTCGCGGTGGGTCGAGAGGCCGGTCTTCGCGCGGATGCCGTCGACGCCGACGAAGGCGAGGTCGACGTGGAGCTGGGCGAGGACGCTCTCGGCCAGCGGGCCGACGAGCTCGAAGGACGCGCTGCGCGCGACGCCGCCGGTGACGATCAGGCGGATGTTGGAGCGCACGGCCAGCTCGGCGGCGATGTTGATGGCGTTGGTCACGACGGTCAGCTCCTCGAACTTGACCAGCGCGCGGCCGATCTCGGTCGTCGTGGTCCCGCCGGTCAAGGCGATGGACATGCCGTCGCGGACGTGGGCCATCGCGGCGCCGGCGATGCGCAGCTTCTCCTCGCGCTGGCGGGAGGAGCGGTAGCGCATCGGCAGCTCGTAGAGGCCGCCGATCGCGACGGCGCCGCCGTGCGTGCGCTCGAGCAGCCGCTGCTCGTGCAGCGCCTGGAGGTCGCGGCGGACGGTGGCGGGGGAGACGTCGAGGTCGTGCGTGAGGTCGTCGACGTCGACGTTGCCGCGCTCCGACAGCGCCTGAAGGATGGCTCCAAGACGCTCGGCGCGGTTCATCGGGCGCAGCGTAACGCGGTCGGTCATGCCGAGGCCATCCGGTCGCGGGCCTGCGCGGCGAGCACGCGGGCGCGGTCGGGGTCGAGCGTGCCCGCGCCCTCGGCCTCCGCGTTGGCGCACGCGGCGCCCAGCGCGGCGGCGAGCGCCGCGGGCCAGCTCGCGCCCGC
>JAOPZG010000362.1 GCA_025964215.1 Conexibacter sp. | reverse complement strand
CCGCGCCGTAGGACGGCGGCGCCGCCTCCGGCGCCGTGCCCCACGCCTGCTGCGCGTCGGCCGAGACGCCGACGTCGAGCGTGCCGCCCTTGGCGATCGCGCTCCACGGCAGCCAGGTGTCGTCCATCGCCTTGCCGCCGAGCTTGACGGACTGCACGTACGGCGTGCCCGGCGCGGCCTGCGGCGCGCGGATGTCGAGGGTGCCGCCGGCGAGGCGGACGGTCGCGCGCGGGAAGAGCGGGCTGCTGAGCGTCAGGACGCCGGAGCCCGGCACCGACGGCGTGAGGCCGAGCGCGCCGAGGACCCACCAGGACGACATCGCGCCGCCGTCGTCGTTGCCGGGGAAGCCGCCGGGCGTCGGCTTGTAGAGCGACAACATCGCGCGGCGCAGGATCGACGAGCCCGACGCCGGGCGGCCCAGCCAGGCGTACAGGGACGGCGTGAGCAGCGTCGGCTCGTTGCCCAGGAACGCGTTGGTGCTGTTGGCGCCGGCGTTCAGGTTGGTGAAGAACGCGTCGAGCCGCGCGAGCGCCGCGTCGCGGCCGCCGAGCGCGCCGACCAGGCCGGCCACGTCCTGCGGGACGAACCACGTGTACTGCGCCGAGGAGCCCTCGACGAAGCCGGTCACGCTCGTGGGGTCCTGGAGCGCGAACGAGCCGTCGGCGGCCAGGCGCGGCTGCATCGACAGCGTCGCGGGGTCGAAGACGTTGCGCCAGTTGCCCGCGCGCTGCGCGAACGCGCCGCAGGTCGTCTGGTCGCCGACGCCGGCGGCCAGCCGCGCGATCCCGAAGTCCGCGAGCGCGTACTCGAGCGTCGTGGAAGCGGTGCCCCAGACCTGCGCGGGCGCGACGGTCTGCCCCGCGCTGTCGGTGTTGCGCTCGAAGCCGACGTAGCCGAGGCGCAGGTAGTCCTCCAGACCGGCGCGCTGGACGTAGCCGCCGTTGGCGATGACCTTGGGTTGGGTCGCGCCATCGACCATCGCCGCCAGCGCGGCCTTGCCGTCGAAGGCGCGCGCGCCGAACGCCCAGGCGCCCGCGAGCAGCAGGTCGGCCGGGTCGCCGACCATGACGTTGGTCTGGCCCTGCAGCACCGGCCACTTCGGCAGGCTGCCCGCGTCGTGCTGGTCGGCGACCATGCTGGAGGCGAGGTCCGCGGCCTCGCGCGGATCGAGCATCGCCATCAGCGGCATCTGGGTGCGGTAGGTGTCCCAGCCCGAGATGTTGGCGTACTTGGTGAAGCCCTTGGCGACGTGGACCTTGCCGTCCATCCCGAGGTACTTGCCGTCCGCGTCGCTGAACGCGTTCGGCATCACCTGCGCGTGGTAGAGCGCGGTGTAGAAGGTCTTGCGGTTGGCCGCGCTGCCGCCGGCGATCCGGATCGCGTCGAGGCGCCGCTCCCAGGCGCGCGTCGCGGCGGCGCGCATCGCGCCGAAGGACTGCTTCGCGTCGGCGGCGAGGTTCTTGCGCGCGCCGTCGACGCTCACCGAGGAGATCGCCACGCGCGCGACGACCGTCCGCGCCGTGCGCGTGTCGAAGGTCGCGTAGGCGCCGGCCAGGGCGCCCTTGGTCGGGTTGCCCTTGACCTTCTTCGGGCCGCCGCCGAGGCGCTTGTACTGGAGCAGCAGCGGGCCCTTCGGGTTCACGGAGGACGTATCCGAGACCGAGCGCGTGCCCGGCCGGACGGTGTCGCGCTTCCACGTGCCGGACGTCGCGAACGGCCGGTCGAAGCGCGCGACGAAGTGCAAGGTGTAGCGGTTGGCCGCGTAGCAGAAGCCGCCGCTGCTGATCGTGCCGGTGATCTCGCGGCGCTTGGCATCGACCTTCAGGTTCGTCGCGAGGTTGCCCATCGCGCTGCCGCCCGCGTTGACGAGGACCGAGCCGCGCGAGCCCTTCGGGAACGTCAGCCGCAGCGCGCCCGCGCGCGTGCGCGCCGTGAGCTCCGTCGCGATCTGCCGCGCGCCCGGGTCGAGCTGGACGCGGTAGTCGCCGGGCCGCGCGACCTCGCCCTTGTGCGAGTACTTGGCCACGTAGCGCGGGTTCACGTCGAAGGAGTCGTGCATCGACGGCGAGGCGTCGATCGCGTGCGTCGTCGGCAGCAGCGGGACGTCGGAGAGCGCCGCGCAGCCCGCACCCGAGATGTGCGTGAGGCTGAAGCCCTTGATCTTGTGGTCGACCGTCGAGTAGCCGCCCGCGGGGTTGTCGATGCCCGGATCGGTGTCGGGGCTGAGCTGGACCATCCCGAACGGCGCGACCGCGCCCGGGTAGGTCGCGCCGGCGCCGCCGCCGGTCCCGAAGTCCGTCGCGCCCTCGGCCGTGCCGATGCGCGTGTCGACGTTGCCGGAGACCGCCGGCGTGGCGGCGTGCGCCGCGCCCGTCGTCCCCGCTGCGGCCAGCGCGACCAGCGCCAGCGATCCTGCGACCCGTCCCCTGATGTGCACGCGCGCATCCTACGCGCGTGCGGCGACGTGCCTACCCCGCGGTCGGGAAGCCGAGGTCGACGCCGCGGTGCGACGGGTCGGGCCAGCGGCGCGTGACGACCTTCGCGCGGGTGCAGAAGCGCACGCCCTCGGGGCCGTGGATGTGGACGTCGCCGAACAGCGAGGCCTTCCAGCCGCCGAACGAGTGGTAGGCCATCGGCACCGGGATCGGGACGTTGATCCCGACCATGCCGGCCGTGACGTCCTGCTCGAACGCGCGGGCCGCGCCGCCGTCGTTGGTGAAGATCGCCGCGCCGTTGCCGAACGCGTTGGCGTTGACCAGGTCGATCGCCTCCGGGTAGGTCGCCGCGCGGACGACGACGAGCACCGGGCCGAAGATCTCCTCGTCGTAGATCCGCATGCCGGGCTTCACGTGGTCGAAGAGCGTCGGGCCGAGGAAGTGGCCGCCCTCGCGGCCCTCGACCGTGAGCGCGCGGCCGTCGACCAGCAGCGTCGCGCCCTCCGCGACGCCCGCGTCCACGTACTCGGCGACGCGCGCGCGGTGGCGCTCGCTGACCAAGGGCCCCATGTCGGCGTCCGGCTCGGTCCCGTCGGCGATCTTCAGCACCGCGATGCGGTCCGTGATCCGCGCGATCAGCGGGTCGGCGACGTCGCCGACCGCGACGGCGACCGAGACCGCCATGCAGCGCTGGCCGGCCGAGCCGTAGCCCGCGGAGACGAGGCCGTCTGCGGCGAGCTCGAGGTCGGCGTCGGGCAGGACGACCGCGTGGTTCTTCGCGCCGCCGAGCGCCTGCACGCGCTTGCCGTGCGCGCTGCCGGTCGCGTGGACGTACTGCGCGATCGGCGTCGAGCCGACGAACGAGATCGCGTCGACCAGAGGGTGCGTCAGGAGCGCGTCGACCGCCTCCTTGTCCCCGTTGACCACCGAGAACACGCCGGCCGGCAGCCCGGCCTGCGCCCACAGCTCGGCAACGCGCAGCGAGACCGACGGGTCCTGCTCGGAGGGCTTCAGGACGAAGGCGTTGCCGCACGCGATCGCGACCGGGTGCATCCACATCGGGACCATGATGGGGAAGTTGAAGGGGGTGATCCCGGCCATCACGCCGACCGGCTGGCGCATGGTGTAGGAGTCGACCCCGCGCGAGACGCCGGGCGTCATGTCGCCCTTGAGGATCTCGCCGACGCCGCAGGCGAACTCGACGACCTCGAGGCCGCGCTGGACCTCGCCCATCGCGTCGGAGAGGACCTTGCCGTGCTCGCGGGTGACGATCGCGGCGAGCTCGTCGCGGTGGGCGTTCACCAGCTCGCGGAACGCGAAGAGCACCTTGCTGCGCGTGCTGATCGAGCTCTCGCGCCACTGCGCGGCCGCCGCGGCCGCGGTCTGGACCGCGCGGTCGACGGTCGCGGCCGTCGCGAACGGGACGCGCGCGACGACGGCGCCCGTTGCCGACTCCGTGACCTCGCCGGAGCGCTCGGCCGGCGTCGCGTCGGGCGCGCCGCCGATCCAGTGGTGCAAGGTGGTGGTCTCGACGTCGGTGCTCATGGCCTCGATGGTGGCAGAGGGCCGGGCGTCGCGTGCGACAAGCCGGGTGGCTAGCGCTGGCCGCTCTGTCCATCCAGGGACTTGCGGCGCATCGACCACATCTGCTGCGCGCGCTCGAGCTCGAGCG
>JAOPZG010000347.1 GCA_025964215.1 Conexibacter sp. | reverse complement strand
GGGTCGCGGCGACGGCCTCGGCGGCGTCGGCCGTGGCCTCGGGGTCCGGGGCGGGCTTCTCGGCGGCGCCCTCGCTCGTGTCGCTCCAGCCCTTCTTCTGCTGGCTCTCGTTGAACTGCGTCTGGACCTCGTCGAGCTTGGCCTGCGCCTGGTCGGCGATGCCCTTGGCGCGCGCCTTCAGCGTGCCGTCCTTCGCCTCCTGCTGTGCCTGCTCGGCGAACTTCTTCGCCTTGTCCATGAAGCCCATGCGGCTCGTCTCTCCTCGGGATCGATCTCCTTCACAGCGTACCCTCGTCCGGTGCCGGATCCCGCGACGCTTGCCGCTGAGATCGTCGCGGTGCGCTGGCGCGCGGACGACGGCGGCTTCGCCGTGCTCGCCGCGGTCGGCGACGACGGCGAGGAGGTCACGCTCACGGGGCCGATCGCGCACCTGCACGAGGGCGACACGGTCGAGGTCCAGGGCGCGTGGCGCGAGCACCCGCGCTTCGGGCGCCAGCTCCACGTCGAGCGGCTGAAGGTCGGCGCCGCGAGCCCCGACGCGCTGGTCGCGCTGCTGGGTCGGGTCAAGCACGTGGGCCCGCGCGGCGCCGAGTGGCTGCTGGAGCGCCACGGCGATCAAGTCCTCGAGATCGTCGACCGCGACCCGGGCGCGCGGCTGCGCGAGGTGCCGGGGATCGGCAAGGCCAAGCTCAAGCCGGCGGTCGCCTCCTGGCAGGCGCAGGCCGGCGGGCGCGCGCTCGCGCTGCTGCTGGCCGAGCACGACGTTCCGGCGGCGGTCGCCGCGCGCGTGCACAAGGCGCTGGGCGGCGGGGCGCTCGCGTTGCTCCAGGAGGATCCGTACGCGCTGGCCAAGTTCGACGGGATCGCGTTCGCGACCGCCGACGCGGTCGCCCGCGCGCTCGGCACGCCGGCCGACGCGCCGGAGCGGATCCACGCGGCGCTCGCCCACACGCTGCGGGCGAGCGAGCAGGACGGCCACTGCTTCCTCCCGCGCGAGGAGCTGCTCCCGCGCGCGGCGCGACTCCTGGAGCTGCCGATCGAGACGGTCGACGCGCACGTCGCCGACGCCGACCTGGTGCTCGACGGCGACCGCGTCCTGGAGCCGCGGATGGACCGCACCGAGCGCCGGCTCGCCGAGCGCGTGCGCGAGCTCGCGGGCGCGCCGCCGACGCTCGACGTGGAGGTGCCGGCCGACCCGCCGGGCGGCGAGCACGCGCCGACCGTGACGCAGTGGGCCGCCGTGCACGCGGCGGCCGAGCACCGGCTCTCGATCCTCACCGGGCTGCCGGGCACCGGCAAGACGGCGACGATGCGCGCGCTCGTCGACCTGCTGCGCGCGCAGAGCCGGACCGTGCGGCTGTGCGCGCCGACGGGCAAGGCGGCGCGGCGGCTGAGCGAGGCGACGGGCGGCGCGGAGGCGACGACGATCCACCGGCTGCTCGAGTGGGTCCCGGGCGAGGGCTTCTCGCGCGACGCCGACGACCCGCTGACCGGCGTCGACCTGCTCGTCGTCGACGAGGCCTCCATGCTGGACGTCCGGCTGGCCGCCGCGCTGCTGGCGGCGGTCGGGCCCCGGACCCACGTGTTGCTCGTCGGCGACGTCGACCAGCTCGCGCCGGTCGGCCCAGGGCGCGTGCTGGAGGACCTGATCGCGTCCGGGATCGCGCCGGCCACCCGGCTGACCGAGGTCTTCCGCCAGGCGGCGCGCTCGCTGATCATCCGCGCGGCGCACCGCATCAACCGCGGCGAGGCGCCGCTCGACCCCTCGGTCCCGCTGGGCCCCGACGACGTGCGCGACTTCTTCTACGTCGAGTGCGAGAGCGCGCCCAAGGTCTTCGCCGAGGTGATGTCCCTGGCGACGCGGCGGCTGCCCGGCCACTACGAGCTGGATCCCGTCGCCGACCTCCAAGTGCTCGTCCCCATGCACAAGGGGCCGGCGGGGATCGACGCGTTCAACGAGGCGCTGCGCGAGTCGCTCAACCCCGACGGCCCGAGCGTGAAGGGCACGCCCTTCCGCCTCGGCGACCGGATCATGCAGACCCGCAACAACCACGAGCGCTCGTTCTACAACGGCGAGATCGCGGTCGTCGTCGCCAACGACCCGGCCCGCGGAACGCTGACGCTGGTCGGCGACGACGGCCGGAGGTTGACGTTGGACGCCCAGGAGGCCGGCACCCTCCGCCTCGCCTACGCGTGCTCCGTCCACAAGATGCAGGGCTCGCAAGCTCCCGCCATCGTCATCGCCCTCACCCGCGGCCACGCGCCGATGTTGACGCGGAACCTCGTCTACACCGCCGTCACCCGCAGCCAGACCGCCTGCGTCATCGTCGCCGAGCGCGGCGCGCTGCCGACGGCGCTCTCGCGGGTCGACGCGTCGCGCCGCAACACGCGCCTGGTCGAGTTGGTGTCCTAGTCGCCGAGCCGCGCCGTGAGCGGCGCGCTGAAGGACACCAGGAACTCGGCGAGCGCCAGCGTCTCCGGCGCCACCTCGACGCCCTGCTCGCGCAGCCGCTCGGCGAACCACGCCGTGGGATCCCCGCGCCCCACCACAGCGCGCGGACGTCCTCACGCAGCCGCTCCGCCCCACCGACCAGCGGCCACGCCCCGAACGCGCGGTCGCCGCTGCTGACCTCGACGTCGAACGCCCGCCGATCGAGCGCCACTCGCCGCCTGTCGCCCAGCCGCGCGAACGCCTCGGCCGTGAACCGCAGCGCGTCGCCGTCCTCCTCGACCTCGACGTCCGCGCCCCATCCCGCGAACGCCGCAGCGAGCAGCGCGTGGATCGCGTCGCTCAGCACGACGTCGTGCGGCAGCGGCTTGAGCTCGTCGGCGGTGACCGCGATGTCGTGCTCGGCGAAGGAGGCGACGACGGCGTCCCACGGCAGCGGCTCGGGGTCCTCGTCGTCGTCGGGGATGACGTGCTGACGGGCGGAGTCGACGAGGTCTGCCGCCGTGACGGAGGTCCAGGGGTCGAGCGGCGGGCCGGAGTGGCCGACCGCGAGCAGCGACTGCGACCACCCGCGGGGGCGGTCGAGGCCGAGCACGATACGGCGTCCATCGGTGAGGATCGCGTACTGCTCGATCCCGAAGCTGAGCTGGTCGAGCGGCTGCCTCGGGTGCTGTTCCAGCTCGACGAGCGCGCCGAGGCTCGCGACGACGTCGCTCATGCCGCGCAGCCTAGCGGCCGCGTCGCGCTCCGCTATGCGGTCGTGCGCGCGCCCGCCGGGCGCGCCTCGAGCGTGCTCACCGGCGCGTCGACCGACCGCCGGATGCGGTGGGGCGTGTCGATGCGGAGCCAGCGGGAGGTGCTGTTCGGCAGCGTGGAGACGAGAACCTCGTCCCAGCGTCGGGGATCCCAGACCTCGATGACCGCGCACGCGGGATCGACATCGCCGAGCATCGCCTCAGCCTCCACGCCGCCGGCATGGAGACGGTCGAGCGCCGCGTTGACGCGCTGCCCCAGCCCCGCCTGCTGATCCTGCGGGACCAGGAGCGTCACGGCCAGCGGACCATGCTCCGCTCGCGCGTGAAGGGTGTCGTACAGCTCGTCGGAGTCGACCGTCTGGTTGGCCACGACGAGGAGCTTGGTGCGTGACATGCCGCTCCTCTTCGGGTGGTGAGTGAACGTCTGCGACCGTACTCCCCGCTCCCAGCCTCGGCAACGCCCGGGCCCTGCCCCGATGTCTAGGTGCGCTCGTCGTCGCGCTTCAACGCATTCGTGAACCGCCGCGGGACGCGCGGCGCCACCACGCCGCCCTCCTGCTCCCACAGCGTCACCACGACCAGCTCGGCGCCCTCGCGGCGGCAGACGTAGACGACCGAGCGGTCGACGAGGTCGCGGACGTAGACGGAGCCGCGGGCGCCCGTGGCGCCCGGCGGCGGCTCGTCGGTCATCCGGCCCGCCTCGACCGCGCGGGCCACGCGGACGATGATCTCCGGCCGGGCGTCGAGCGCGCCGGCGACCCGCTGGCGGAAGCGCTCCACCGCGTGGTCGGTCACCGCCACCAACATGGTGTCCTACAACATCCGCCGGTAGCGGATCTCGCTGACGCCGGGGAGCCTCTCCTGCTCGGCGCCGTCCGGCGTCCAGCCGTGGCGCTCGTAGAGCGCGCGCGAGTGCCTGTTCTCGCGGAAGGTCCAGAGCAGCGCGGTCGTGTGGCCGGCGCTGCGCATGATCTCCTCGGCGTGCGCGAGCAGCAGGTGGTCGACCTCGACGCTCGTCTCGGGCGGCACGACCGGATCGACGTGCAGGACGCCGATCTCGCCGTTGGCGACGCCGACCACGCCGACGATCGTCCCCTCCTGCTCGGCCAGCCAGGCCTCGCCCGGCCGGACGCCGTTCCACAACCCGATCCTGTCGTCGAGCGTCGGCATGTGGTCCTCGTCCACGAAGCCCTCGTACTCGGCCCGCCACGCGCGGACCTGCAAGGCGGCGATGGTGTGCACGTCCCGTGCGGCGACCGGGCGGATCGTCATGTGAATGGATTGTGACGGTAACGGAGCTCCGGTGCCTCGGCGGTCGTGCCCGTCGCGCCGTCGGCGCGCCAGCCGCGGCGCTCGTAGAAGCCGCGCGCGTGGCCGTTCTCCGCGAAGACCCACAGCACGACCTCCGCGAAACCGGCGCGCTGGAGCTCCGCGAGGGCGTGCTCGTAGAGCGCCGTCCCGATACCCGCGCCCTGCGCCGCCGGCTCCACGTTCAGCCCGCGGAGGAGCCCGCGCGCCGGGTCGTCGGGATCCGGCCCCACCTGCACGACGCCCACGACGCGCCCCTCGACCTCGGCGACGAACGCGCCGTCCAACGACCCGGACTCCCAGCGCGCAACACGCGACTCGACCGTGATCATGTCCTGCTCGGCGACGACGTCCACGTACGCCCAGCGCCACGCGCGGACCTCGAGCTCGGCGAGCGCGCGGGCGTCGCCGGCGACGACCGGGCGGATCACCGCTCGCCGAAGAGCAGCTGCTCCAGGCCGACGACCAGGGGCGCGCCCTGGCCGGCGACGCGGCGCACCGCGAGCAGCACGCCGGGCACGAACGACGTGCGGTCCGTCGAGTCGTGGCGGATCGTCAGCGTCTGGCCGACGTCGCCCAGGATGACCTCCTGGTGCGCGACCAGCCCCGGCAGCCGGACCGAGTGGATCGGCACGTCGCCCTCCATCAGCTCGGCCGTCCGCTTCGCCGTGCCCGACGGCGTGTCGAGCTTCGCGTCGTGGTGCAGCTCGACGATCTCGGCCTTGGCCATCAACGTGGAGGCCTCGACCGCGAAGCGCATCATCAACACCGCGCCGATCGCGAAGTTCGGAGCCAGGAACGCGTTGCCGGGACCGCGGCGCTCGGCCAGCGGCGCCGGGTCGAAGCCTGTGGTCCCGATGACCACGTGCACGCCGGCCTCGACGCACGCCAGCGCGTTCTCCAGCGCCGTGTCGGGCCGCGTGAAGTCCACGACGACGTCGCAGTCGCCGAGGATCGCTGAGAGCGGCGTGTCGAGCGCCGGGTCGGCGCGCCCGCCGAGGACGAGGTCGTCCGCGGCCTCGACACCTTCGACGATGGCGCGGCCGACCTTGCCGGCCGCCCCCGCCACACCCACCCGCAGCACTACGCCGCCTCG
>JAOPZG010000241.1 GCA_025964215.1 Conexibacter sp. | reverse complement strand
AGAGCCCGGCCGACGTCGCCAGCGCCGGGACGAAGCCGTCGCTGAACGCCTGCGGCGAGGTGGCGGCCCCGGCGCCCGCGAAGACGGCGACCGCGATCGCGATCCCGAAGACGCCGCCGAGCTCGCGGAGCATCGAGTTGGTCCCGGCGGCCTTGCCGATGTCGTCGGGCACGACGGCGCTGACGACGGCGCTCTGCGCCGCGGGCAGGGCCATCGAGATGCCGGCGCCGGCGATCATCAGCGCCGGGACCATCTTGATGTAGTCGAGGTCTGGCGCGGCGATCAGGGCGATCCAGCCGAGGCCGATCGCCTGCATCGTCAGGCCCACGACGAGCAGCGGTCGCTCGCCGACGCGATCGACGAGCGCGCCGGCCAGCGGCGCGACGAAGAAGAGCGTCGCGGTCCAGGGCAGCAGGCGCAGACCGGCGCCGAGCGCGCCGTAGCCGAGCGTGGTCTGGAGGAACTGGGCGAGGAAGAAGACGGTGGAGAACAGCGCGGCGATCATGAAGAAGCTCGCCGCGTTGCCGGCCGCGAAGGCGCGGGAGCGGAAGAGGCGCGGCGGGAGCAGCGGCTCGGCCGCGCGGCGCTGCCAGACGACGAAGCCGGCGACGAGCGCCGCGCCGGCGAGCAGCGAGGCGAGCACCTCCGCGCTCCCCCACCCCGCGCCGTTGCCGCGCACCAGACCCCACACGATCCCGAGCGCGCCGGCGGTGACGAGGGCGACGCCGCGGAGGTCGATCCGCTGGGCGGTGCCGACGCTCTCCGGGATCCGGGCCAGCACGAGCGGCACCGCGAGCAGGCCGACGGGGACGTTGACCCAGAAGATCCACGGCCAGTCGATCCCCTGCGCGACCGCACCGCCGATGACCGGGCCCGACGCGACCGCGAGGCCGGTCAGGCCCTGGAGCGCGCCCATCGCAGAGCCGCGGCGCTCGGGCGGGAAGGCGGCGCCGACGAGCGCGAGGGCGAGCGGCATGACGAACGCGGCGGCCGCGCCCTGGATCGCGCGGGCGGCGATCAACGTGCCGACGTCCGGCGCGAGCGCGCAGGCGGCGCTCGCCAGCGAGAAGGCGAGCAGCCCCGCGGCGAAGACGCGGCGCCGGCCGAGGCGGTCGCCGATCGCTGAGGCGGGCAGGAGCAGGACGGCGAAGGTCAGGTTGTAGGCGTTGACCGTCCACTCGAGCTGGGCGACGGACGCGGTGAGGTCGCGCTGGATCGTGGTGAGCGCCGTGGAGACGACGAGCGTGTCGAGCGCGACCATGAAGGACGCGACCGCGGCGAGGGCGAGCACCCAGCGGCGGGTGCGGTTGTCGGTGGTCATGGGCGGTTGGACGGCGGCGGCGGTCGCAAGTCACCGATGACTTGGGGCGCGCGTCGTCGTCCAAGGGACATGACCAGCGTGCTGATGGCGGACGAGCGGCTCCTGGTGGCCGCGGCGCAGGCGGGCGACGAGCGCGCGTTCCGCGAGCTGGTCGCACCGCACCGGCGCGCGCTCGAGATCCACTGCTATCGGATGCTCGGCTCGCCGCACGACGCCGAGGACGTCGTGCAGGAGACGCTGCTGCGCGCATGGCGGTCGCTCGAGCGCTTCGAGCGGCGGGCGAGCGTCGGCACGTGGCTCTACCGGATCGCGACCAACGCGTGCCTGGACGAGATCGAGCGGCGGCCGCGGCGGGCGGAACCGGCGGTCGAGCCGTATCCGGACGAGCGGGTCGCGGAGGCGCTGGCGGCGGGTGGCGTCGCGATCGCGGATCCCGCCGCGCGGTACGCGTTGCGCGAGGGGATGGAGCTCGCGCTGCTGACCGCGATCCAGCGGCTGCCGGGTCGCCAGCGCGCGGTGCTGATCCTGCGCGACGTGCTCGGCTGGACGGGGCCGGAGGTCGCGTCGCTGCTGGAGACGACGGTCGCGGCGGTCAACGGAGCGCTCGCGCGGGCACGGGCGACGGTGGAGGACGTCGTGCCGGCGCGCTCGGCGGCGCACCTGTCGCCGCGCTCGGCGGAGCGCGAGTTGTTGTCGCGGTACGTGGAGGCGTGGGAGCGGGCCGACGTGGACGGGCTCGTCGCGCTGCTGCGGGAGGACGCGGTGTTGACGATGCCGCCGACGCCGGAGGTCATGGGCGCCGCGCGGATCGTGGCGTTCTTCGCGAGCGCGTGCGGCGACGGCGGCGGGTTCGCGGGGCTGACGCCGAGCGCGGTGTGGGCGAACGGGCGGCCGGCGGTCGCGCTGCACGAGCTTCGCGGGCGCGTTCCCCATCGCCTGCTCGTCCTGTTCTGCGAGGACGGGGTCGTGACGGGGATCTCGGCGTTCCGGGAGCCGCGGACGCTGGCGGCGTTCGGGCTCTAGGGCGCGGCCGGGGGTTCGCGCAGGGCCGCGGCGTCGTCGGCGGTCGTGGTCGCCGCGAACTCGATGATGGTGTACTCGGCGACGCCCGCGGTGCTGAAGGGGTCCTGCGCCACGAGCGCCTCGATCTCCGCACGCGGGGCGCCGCGCGCGAGGATCACGCCGCCCGTCCGCGGGACCTTCGCGCCCGAGGCGAGGAAGCGACCGGCCGCGTACTGCTCGGCGACCCAGGCCATGTGAGCGTCCCGGACGCGGTCGACGTCGGCGAGTGGCGCGTTGTAGTCGAGCGACAACACGAACATGGTCGGCAGACTAGTCGCGCAGGTGCCAGTGCCAGTACAGCGCCATCGCGCCGGGGACGAGGTACAACGCGATCCGCCACCACACGCGGTCGCGTTCGTCCAGCGCGGTGTTCAGCGAGACGTCCGCCTGGAACGGGCCGCACGCCCAGAACATCGGGAGCGAGACCGCGAGCACGAAGGCGAACGCGTAGTCGAGCGGCAGGCCCGCGACGATCGCCAGCTCGAGCGGGACCGTCAGGGCCGAGCAGATCGCGTAGCGCTTGAGGCGCTGCCGGAGGCGAACCGTCATCAGACGGGTTCATCGGCAACCGCTTGCAGGGACCTGAGCGGTCGCCGGCCCGTCCGTCCGGTCGCTACCGCCGCCAGAACGCGAGCCGCTGGACCGACGCCTTGAGGATCGCGCTCGTCGGGATCTGCCCCTCGCCGCGCTCCTGCAGCGCGTCGAACGGACTCAGCCGCAGCTCGCCGCTGCCGAACTTCAGCCGGCCGTCGTCACCCCTCGTCGCGTTGACGACGATCCACCCACGCTCGACCCGGAGGTTGTCGGCCATGGCGCGCAGGCTAGCCCGTCTCGCTGGGTGGGCCCGTCAACCCTCGGCATTCGACGCGAGTGACGGCCCTTCACCGGTGAAATAATGGCCGAAGGGCAGACCAAGTCTGCCAGAGGCAAAGCTGGGAATCGAGTTGGCGATGCCCGCCATCAATCCCAGCACCTCTCGTCTGTCCGGTTCGGCAGGTAACCATGCCCACTGTCCGTCCATGTTGAAGTATCCGTAGCCACGACCGACCACACATGCGACGCGGAGCGGCGGGACGTCGAATCGAGTGACCCGTCCGTTGGGTGATGTGAGCGCGATGGGATACCTGACGTCGTGCTGATCCGCGATCCAACGATCGCGCTCGGTTTCCCACGTTCGGGCGGTCGTATCGAGAGCCAGGAGGACGGGAACCACCCGCTCGCGCGGAATACCGTTGATGCAGAACTCCGGGACATATTCCAGATCGCAGATCGATCGCGCCCCCAGGATCGTCTTACGCACCTCCGCTGGAGTCGACTTGCTCTTGATCTCAATCGCGTAATAGCAGGCCTCCACGGGAAACAGGCCTACTTCCCCGAGCGACCCGTATACGAGCGGCGCCATGACATTTCGGTCGAAGATGATGAGGTCGATCTGGCGGGATTCGCTCCCTAGGTGATCTACGATCTTGCCGGTCCCAACACCGACACTTGCCGGCAAGACCGGCCGCAGCATCTCCCTCGCCAGGATCTCGCGGATCTGGCCCACGAGACCACGGTGCGAGATCCGACCGGCCTCCCGTGCACCCGCGAGCGCCGACTCGATCCGCAGACGATACTCGGCTTCGAACAGGGGATGAATGCGAGGGAACCTACGTGATGACCATCTCCTCTGCCACTCGCTAGCACGAGGGCCGGCAACGCGTCGTCCGTGCCATCTCCTTTGCCTGCGCGACGAGACAACACGGTGCGTTGCGCGCTCGCAGCAGCCACAGACTCGGCGCCCCAGAACGAAAGAAGCCCGGCAAACGCCGGGCTTCTACGCAGTGCCCCCACTAGGAATCGAACCTAGAACCTTCGGATTAAGAGTCCGCTGCTCTGCCAGTTGAGCTATAGGGGCGGGGTCGGGAAGGATAGCGAGGCGGCACGGCAAACCGCCGCCTCGCGACCGCCCCGAACTACGACGTCGGCGCGGTCGTCGACGCCGGGCTCGTCGACGAGGAGTCGACGGTCGCCGCGGCGGCTTGGCGGGCCGCGTCGAGCTGGGCCTTGATCTGCTCGCGGTCGTCCTTGGGCGTCAGGGAGATCGCCTTCTTGGAGGCGAGCTCGGCCTTGCGGGTCTGGCCGGCCTCGTAGGCGAGCGCCGCGAGCTGGACGTAGAGCGGGCCGGTGGCCTGGCGGCGGTCGAGGATGATCTCCATCGCGCCCACCGCCTTGTCCGGCTCGTTCAAACCGCTGGTGCTGAACGCCTGCACCATCAGGCTCGCGACCGTGTCGTCCGGCTTGTCGGTCAGCGTCAGGTACTTGTCCCACGCGGTCTCGGCGCCCTGGAGGTCGACCTTGCCCTTGTCGGTGAAGACGCCCTGGTTCTGGTCGAAGCCGTCGCCGCTGCCGGCCTGCTGGAAGCGCACGCGGGTCAGCGCGGCCCACGCCTTCGGATCCGTGGGATGCACGCGAACGCCCGTCTCGGCGGACTTGACGCGCGCGTTGAACACCTTGTCGACGCTCGTCTGGCCGCTGTTGGACTTGAACGCGTCCAGCAGGCCGCCGCTCGTGGCGCCGCCGACGCCGAACAGCACGAGGCCGCCGCCCATCAGGACGGCGAGGCCCAGGTAGATCACCTGGACCACGCGTCGGCGTCCACGGCCACGAAGGTCGAACAGCATGCTGCTCAGTCTAGATCGTTCGGCGTGTGAGGATCCTCACGATCGGGGACGTATGCCGCTTCGTCACGCTCTGGGTCGATCTCGTGATCGGCGTCGTCGTCCTCGTCGTCGTCGTCGCGCCCCGCGAGGAAGCCGAACCGCGGCTCGCCCTTGGGCTGGAAGATCCGGCCGAGGATCAGGCTGATCTCGTAGAGCACCACGAGCGGCGCCATCGCGATCAGCATCGTGAAGGGGTCCGGCGTCGGGGTCACGACCGCCGCGACGACGGCGAACAGGATCAGCGCGTAGCCGCGGTAGCCGCGCAGCTGCTTGACCGTCAGGATCCGCAGGCGCACGATCGCCAGCACGCCGATCGGGATCTGGAACAGCACCCCCATCGCCGCGAGCAGCAGGGTGCAGAAGCGGTAGTAGTCCTTGGCTTGCACCAGGATGTCGAACGCGCCGTCGTTGTAGTTCTGGAGGAACGCGACAGCTCGCGGGAGCGCCAAGAAGTACCCGAACACCACCCCGGCGATGAACAGCACGGGCACCATCGCCATCAGCGGGAGCGCGACCTTGCGCTCCTCCCTGCTGAAGGCGGGCAGGACGAACGCGTAGAGCTGGAAGAGGATGAACGGCAGCGCGAGCAGCAGCGCGGCGTACGCGCTCACCGTGATCGTCGTCAGGAACGGCTCGGTCACGCCGAGCGTCACGGGCTGGCGGCCGGTCGACGCCTTCGGCGTCAGCGCCGCGGCCTTCGCCGCCTGCACGGCGGCGAGCTGGAGCTCCTGCGCGGTCTGCTTGCTCTGCGTCCGGGTCGCGTTGCTGACGCCGTCGGCGCCGGCGATCGCGCCGAGCGTCCGCGCCGCCTGCGTCAGCGCCGGGCCCGCGGCCTTGAGGTAGCCGCCGACGGCCTCGTTGAAGCAGCCCGAGCGCTCGAGCGCGTCGTTGGCCTTCTTCTTGTTCTTGGTCTGGCAGTCCACGCGGTGAGCGTGGTCCAGCGGCACGTTGATGATGTGGAGGATGTGGTCGTTCTGCCAGTAGCAGAAGCTGAACGAGACCACGAAGGCGACGATGCAGACGATGATCCGCGTGCGGAGCTCGTCGAGATGCTCGACGAGGCTCAGCCGCTCCTCGTGGCCGACCGGCCGGATGGCGGGCAACGACTACCCGCCGGGGCGCGTGACGGACTCGTCGCGCTCGCCCGCGGGGGCGCGGGTCGCGTCGGGCGTGGGGTCGAGCACGTCGACCTGCTGCGCTCGGGTCAGCTCGGGACGGCCCGCCACGGCGTCGTCGACGGCGTCCTCGTCGTCCTCGTCCTTCTTGCTCCCCTGGATCGAGTCCTTGAACTCGCGCATGCCGCCGCCGAGCTGCCGGCCCAGCTGGGGCAGGCGCTTCGGCCCGAAGACGAGCAGGACGATGACGAGGACGATGAGGAGTTCTGGGATACCGATTCCCGGCATGGGATGAAGCCTCCGTAAGGGGTCTGAGGAGGGTAACGCGACAAGTCCGCGATCGGTTCATTCCCAGGGCATATCCGCCTGCGGACGAATGGCCGATACGAGGTTCAAGTTCGCCGGATCGACAACCGATCACCGGGGTGTCAGCAAGACACCGAACCTCCTCGAGACGATGAGCCTTCACGACCCCCACCACTACGTCCGCCGCGTCGTCCTCCCCTCGGGGAAGACCATCGAAGTCGTGTACTTCGAGGACCAGCAGCTCGCCAGCGCGACCCCGGTCGCCGCGACGCCCGCGCCGTCCCAGGACGACGTCAGCGACCTCCACGTCTGCGGCTCCTGCTCCTCCACCCTGGTCTACCCGACCGAGTGGGAAGAGGCCGGGACGACGCACTGGGAGGTCACGCTCCGCTGCCCCAACTGCGAGTGGGTCGGCACCGGCATCTTCGAGCAGGACCTGGTCGAGCGCTTCGACGAGGAGCTGGACCGCGGCACCGAGGCGCTGGTGCGCGACCTCAAGCGCCTCGCGCACGCCAACATGGAGGACGAGATCGAGCGCTTCACCACCGCGCTCACCGAGGACCACATCGTCCCCGAGGACTTCTAGGCCGTAGGGCTCTCCACCCGTCGTCGCGCTCCTCCGCGACCTTGGCAAGCGGACCGGCTGGGATGCCGGTCCGCTGTGTTTAACGCGGCGCTACGAGTAGCGCGCGACGACGCCGTCGGCGACGAGCAGCAGCGCGTGGCGCTCCCGCTCCGCCAGGCCGGCCGGGACGACGGCCTTCGCGGCCGCGACGTGCTCCAGCGCGACGGCCCGCGCCTCGTCCAGCGCGCCCGTAGCCGCGATCCGGTCGCAGATCGCCTCGGCGTCGGCGGGACGGCGGATCGCGCGAGGATCCAGCGCGCCGAGGGCCGCGTCGCGCTCGCGCGCCAGGATGAACGGCAGCGTGACGGTGCCGTCCAGCAGATCGGTGCCGCGGTGCTTGCCGGTGCGCTCGGCGGGGCCGGCGACGTCGAGGACGTCGTCGAGGATCTGGAAGGCGAGGCCGATGCGGCGGCCGAACTCGCGCAGGGCCTCGGCGGGGTGGGTGGGTCCGTCTCCCGCGCCGCCCTCGAGCGCGCCGAGGATGCAGCACGCCTCGAACAGGCGCGCGGTCTTCAGCTCGCAGCGCAGCAGGTAGCGCTCCAGCGTGATCGCGGCGTCGAACGCGTCGGCGCGCTGCAGGAGCTCGCCGCGCGCCAGCGCCGAGCCCGCGTCGCTGAGCGCGCGCACCTGCGCGGGGTCGCCGTTGGCCGCCAGCAGCGCGAAGGCGCGGGCGAAGAGCAGGTCGCCGGTCTGGGTCGCCGCGGCGCGGCCGGCGGTGGCGAAGACCGTCGGGCGCCCGCGGCGCAGCGGGGCGACGTCGAGGACGTCGTCGAGGATCTGGAAGGCGAGGCCGATGCGGCGGCCGAACTCGCGCAGGGCCTCGGCGG
>JAOPZG010000340.1 GCA_025964215.1 Conexibacter sp. | reverse complement strand
CGCGAGCGCCGCATGCGCGGCCGCCGCGTCGCCCGCATCGGACGAGCCGCCGCCGAGCCACCGCTTGCGCAGGAACGCGGGCAGCGGCAGGAACGCGGCGATCTTCGCGCGCACCGGGCGCCGCGTGACCGCGATGTCGAGGCCGGCCAGCACCGCGTGCTTGCGGCACGGCTGGCAGTGCGAGACGTGGCTGCCGACGCGGCGCTGGTCGCGCGTCCCCAGCGTCGAGGCGCTCGCGCGGCCGATGATCTCCTGGATCCGCAGGCAGCGCTCACCGGTCCGGAGCTCCTCGAACTCCTCGGTCAGCCGGCGGCGCGCGCGGAAGAGCGTGGACTCCACCGACGGCCGGCTCATGTCGAGCCGCTCGCCGATCTCGCGGTAGGAGAGCCCCTCGAGCTCGCGCATGACGAGGATCTGGTGGTGGGCGTCCGACAGGCCGCCGAACGCGCCGCAGAGGTCATCGAGCTCCTGCTTGCCCTCGACGGCGGACTCGGGCGACGGGCCGATCGACGCGAGCTTGCCGTGGTCGGCCGGCGCGAGGCCGCCCTCGGCGTCGATGCTGACCTCCTCGGTGCGCCGCGAGCGGCGGAACGCGTCGATGCACGCGTTCTTCGCGATCTCGTAGATCCACGGCTTGAACGCGATCGGCCGGTCGGTCTGCCGCATCCGCCGCAGCGCGGAGACGAAGACCTCCTGGGTCAGGTCCTCCGCACGACCATGGTCGTGGACCATCCCGAAGATGTAGGCGCTGATGCGCCGGTGATAGCGGTGGTACAACCGCTCGAAGGCGTGGTCGTCCCCTGCCCGGACGGCCTGCACCAGATCGTGGTCGGTGACGTCGGGGCGACTCCGCGCGGTGGCGGAGACGCCCGGTGCGGCGAGCGTTGCCAAGATCCCGTTCCCTGTCTTCCCCCTAGGCGCGCGACTCCCCAGTGGCCGCGCCTCGAAGGAACTGTAGCGTTTCCCATACCGGTCATGCCCCGAACCACACAGCTCATCGCCCATCTCGACCGCCTGCTGGCCATCGACGAGTTCCGTGACTACGGGCCCAACGGGCTCCAGGTACCCGGACCGGCCGAGGTTCAGACCCTCGTGACCGGCGTCTCAGCGAATGGTCCACTGCTCCAGGCCGCGGTGTCGAACGGCGCCGACCTCGTCCTGGTCCACCACGGCCTCTTCTGGAAGGGCGATCCCCAGGAGATCACGCCGCTGATGTACCGCCGCTTGCAGCCGCTCTTCGCCCACGACATCGCGCTGGCGGCCTACCACCTGCCGCTCGACGCCCACCCCGAGCACGGCAACAACGCGCTGCTCGCCGCGGCGCTCGGCGGCGTCGATCCCCAGCCGTTCGCGGAGGCGGGGGGCCGCGAGATCGGCTTCCACGTCCGCTTCGAGGGCGATGGCCTGACCATCGAAGCGCTGACCGCGCGCGTCCAGGAGGCCGTCGGAGGCCGCGTGCCGCTCGTCGTCCCCGCCGGCCCGGAGCGGATCCGGACCCTCGGGATCGTCACCGGCGCCGCGAGCGACCACATGCTCGACGCGATCGCCCTCGGCCTCGACGCCTTCCTGACCGGCGAGCCCGCCGAGCGCGCGTTCAGCATCGCCACGGACTCGAACATCCACTTCCTCGCCGCCGGCCACCACGCGACGGAGACCTTCGGCGTCCGCCGCCTCGGCGACCTGCTCGCCGGCGAGTTCGGGATCGAGCACGTCTTCGTGGACGTGCCGAACCCGATCTAGGATCCGGCCCGCACGAGCTCCGCCAGCGTCCGCACGGCCGGCGCCACCGACGGCTCCGGCAGGTTCGCGTAGCCGAGCATCACGCGGTCGACGTCGCCGTGCCGGAAGCCGTACATCCCGATCCCGGTCTCCCACGCGCGCGCGAGCAGCCCGCCGAGCGGGACGTCGGCCGGCAGCCGGCCGCAGACGTGCAGGCCGGCCGGGATCCCCTCGATCGCGAGCTCCGACAGCTCCTCGGCGAGCGCACCGATCAGCAGGTCGCGCCGGCGGCGGAAGCTGCCGCGCAGCTTGCGCAGGTGGCGGTCGAGCTCGCCGTGCTCGATGAGGCGCGCGAGCGCGAGCTGCTCGAGCTGCGGGCTGCCGGAGTCGGCCAGGAGCTTCGCGTCGGCGACCGCCTCCAGGAGGTCCGGCGCGACGACCATCCACCCCAGCCGCAGCGCGGGCGCGAGCGTCTTGGACGCCGAGCCGAGGTAGGTGACGCGCGCGGGCGCGAGCGCCTGGAGCGCGCCGACCGGGTCGCGGTCGAAGCGGTACTCGCCGTCGTAGTCGTCCTCGAGGATCCACGCCTCGCGCGCCGCCGCCCAGTCGACGAGCGCCGCGCGGCGCTCCGGCGCCAGCGCCATCCCGAGCGGGAACTGGTGCGAGGGCGTGATCAGCACCGCGCCGACGTCGGCGTGGTCGAGCCCGTCGACCACGATCCCGCCGGCGTCGACCGGGATCGGGACCACGCGCAGCCCCTCGCGCGCGAGGACCATCCGGTGCAGCGGGAAGCCCGGGTCCTCGACCGCGATGCGCTCCACACCGCTCCGGCGCAGTGCGCGGGCGAGCACGGCGATCGCCTGCGTGATCCCGGTGCAGACCACCACGTCGCCCGGCTCCGCCGCCACGCCCCGCGCGCGGCCGAGGTAGGACGCGAGCGCCGTCCGCAGCGCGGGCGCGCCCGAGCGGTCGCCGTAGCCGAGCGCCGCGTCCGGCACCTCGCGCAGCGTCTCGC
>JAOPZG010000320.1 GCA_025964215.1 Conexibacter sp. | reverse complement strand
CACCAGATCCGCTCCATCACGATCACCCGCGGCGCCCACCGGCTCGCGACCATCACCGGCCCGCCTGCGCTCGCGCCGGCCCGCGGCCTCATCCGCGACGCCCACGGCCGCCCCGTCGGCCGCTACGTCCTCGCCGTCGCCCAGGACGGCGCGATCGCCCGCATCACGCAGTCGCTCGTCGGCGGTCGCGTCGAGCTCCGCGACGCGCGCGGCACGGTGCTCGCCGCGGCGGGCACGCCCCGCGCTGCCGCCGCCCGTCCGCTCACCTTCCCCGCCCGCGCCTACCCCTCCGGCGCGCTGACCGTCGTCCTGCGACTCCCCGCCGTCTCGCCGACCACGTGCGGCGCGACGCCGCCGGCGACCGTCGCCGACACGATCGGGCAGGTCGGTGAGCGGCTGGCGCGGACGGAGGCGCGCGGTGCGACGGTGCGGCGGGTGCTGCGGCATGTCGCGACCGATCGGCGGTTCGAGCGGGCGGTCGCGAACGCTGACCCGGTCGCCCTGCGCGCCGCGATCATCCGCTTCTTCCGGACGCGGTCGCTGCATGTCGTGCGCGTCCGCGCGATGACGACCGACGGCCGATTGGTCGGCGATGTCGGTGGGCCGTACGTCCTCTGCCCCGCCTCGCGCACTATCCGCGATGCCGCCGGCCGCGCGCTCGGCAGGGTCACGCTCTCGGTCCAGGACGACACCGGCTACATCAAGCTGATGCGGCGCTTCACGGGCGCGGCGGTCGTGCTGCGCACGGCGACCGGGACGGTGCCGGGGAGCACGCTGATGCCCGGCCCACCGGCCATCCCGGCGCGGGGCGAGGTCGCCGTCGGCGATCGCCAGTTCAACACCTACACCTTCACGACCGGCGCCTTCCCCGACGGCCCGTTGACGGTGGCGCTGCTCGTCTGAGCGTCACTTCGGCGGCTAGATGTGCCCCGCGCGGATCCGCGCCGCCATCTCCGCGGACTCCTCGCGATAGACCTCGCCGTCCTGGAGCTCGAGCACCGGCAGCTTGCTCTGCCCGCTGACGCTCTCGACCGACGGCCGCTTGCCCTTCCCGAAGCCGTGCTTGACGACCTCGTACTCGACGCCCTGCTCGTCGAGCGCCTTCTGGACCTTCCAGCACGCGTCGATCTCGGTGTGCAGGAACGTCCACGAGCAGCGATGCAGCTTGACCTTGGCCATGCGGAGCACCCTACATTCCATGACCATGGAGCATCATCAGTTGGCGTGGTACGTCGCCGGCCCCGTGCTCGGGCTCTGCGTGGTGGCCTGCCGGATCCTCTTCAACGCCCGCCTCGGCGTCACCGGCGGCTTCTCGGAGCTCGTCGGCAAGCTGTCCGACAGGAGCCTCCGCTTCGACTGGCGCGGCTGGTTCGCGCTCGGCGTCGCGCTCGGCGGGACGCTCTTCGCGCTCCTCGCCGGCGGCCCGGACTTCCACGGCTACGGCTGGATGACCGACACGTTCCACGGCGACCGCCGGATCGCGATCCCGTTCCTGCTCGCCGGCGCCGGCGTCCTGATCGGCTACGGCGCCAAGGCCGCCGGCGGCTGCACGTCGGGCAACGGCCTCTCGGGCACGTCGCTGCGCTCCCCCGCGAGCCTCGCGGCCACCGCACCTTCTTCGGGACCGCCATCGCCGTCAGCTTCCTGATCGAGGCGGTGATCTAGCGGATGGCGAAGGCCTTGGCCGGCGCGGCCCTCGGCGTCGTCTTCGGGATCGTCCTGAGCTGGAGCGGGATGGCGAGCCCCGAGGTCATCCGCCACGCCCTGCTCTTCGAGCGGTCCTACCTGTTCCTGATGTTCGCCTCGGCCGTCGCGACCGCCGGCTCGGCCTCGCGCTGCTCAAGCGCCGCGAGCGCACAGCGCTCCTGACCGCGGAGCGCCTGACCTACGCCACGGAGCCCGTGCGGCGCCGCCACCTCACCGGCAGCCTGCTCTTCGGGATCGGCTGGGGCGTCGCCGACGCCTGCCCCGGGCCGATCGCCGCGCAGCTCGGCCAGGGGATCCCCTGGGCGCTCTTCACGCTCGCGGGCGCCGCCGCCGGCGTCTGGCTCTTCCTGCGCCGGGGCGCGCGCGAGACCGAGCCCGCGAGCGACACGACCGTCGCCGCTACGGCAGCCGCGCGCTGAACGTCCCGACCGTCGGGCCCTTCCCCGTGAACATCAGGCCGGGCGGGCCGTTCCCCGGCTCCGCGCCGGCCTGGTGGTAGGAGACCGTGCCGGTGACCCGCCCGTGGCACTCCGCCGGGACGTCGGCGTGCACCGCGACGACCTCGCCTGCCGCGATGTCGCGGTCGGTCGGCGCGATCGTCCCGTAGGCGTTGCGGCAGCCGTGCACGACGAACCACGTCACGTAGCCCGCCCCCGCCCCATGCGCCGCGACCCGCGCGCGGAAGACCGCCGTGACGCGACGGACGTGCGCCGTCGGCAGGTGCAGCCTCGCGGGCGGGACCTGCGCGCGGACCTTCCGCGAGACGTGCGCCCGCACCGGTGAGAGCACCTGCGCGGCCGTGACCTGCGGCGCCGCGCGGTGGACGAAGCCGACCAGCGGGCAGCGCTTGGCGCCACCGCGGCGCTTCGGGCTCGCGATCCGGCACTCGGGCGCGCCGCGGTAGCGGACGCTGCGCAGCCCCGTCGCCGGGCTGGGCGTGAAGCCGAGCGCCGTCCCCGCCGGGTGCGCCGCGCTCGGCCGCAGGACGACGAGGTACGCGCCGTCGGGTCCGACCGTCCGCTGGACGCGCACCCGACCCGCCTCGTCCCGGTACGTCACCGCGGTCGCGCGCGGGCCGAGCACCCCGTAGAAGACGATCCGCAGATCCTGCGCCGGGCAGGCGTTCGGGCCGCTTCGCCGCACGTGGTCGCAGCCCTCCATCAGCCCGCTCGCGGGCAGCCCGTGCAGGACCCCGGCGAGGAACGTGTGGCCGACCGCGTCCGGCGTCTGGCAGTCGAACGGGCTCAGGACGCCCGGCGGCCGCTCGTGGAACCTGCCGTCGCCGGCGAACGCGCCGTCCTGGCCCAGGACCCCGAGGCGCCCGTCGTAGATCCGGCCGAGCTGGACGCATCCGAGCCCGCGCGTCGTCTTCAGCGTGCGCAGGCCCCACGACGGCCCGCCGGCCGGATCGGCGACCCGGACCGGCGAGAGCCGGACCGAGGAGGCGATCGGCACGCCCTCCCCGCGGCTCGGGCTGAAGCCCACGCCCGCGGGGTTCTTGAGCGGCTCGCCCGTGCTCAGCAGCCCGGTCGTCGCCGCGACCGCGGCGGCCGCGACCACCACCGCGCTCACCAACGCCAACACGAGCGCGCGGCGACTCAGCGGGACGGCGCGCCGCCGCACCCCCCGCCGTCGCGCGG
>JAOPZG010000276.1 GCA_025964215.1 Conexibacter sp. | reverse complement strand
TCGCGCGCCGCCGCCCGCCGCGGCAGGACGACCTCGACCGACCCGTCCCGCGGGTCCACGCGCACGCGCACCCGCCGCGCGCGGTCGGAGCGGCGGACGGTGTAGTCGAACGGCGGGGCGGCCTCGGGTGGCACGGCCGTGCAGGGTACGCGCCGTGCCCGACGGGCTCAGCGGCGCAGCAGGATCACGTCGGAGCCGTCCTCGCCGACGTACAGCGCCAGCCGCCCCGGCACGCACGACACGAAGCCGGCGCCAGTCCACATGATGTCCGGGACCGCGTCGGCCAGCGGGCCCTCGCGCACGTGCGGCTCCTGCGCGCGCAGCGCGACGCACGTCGCCGGCGCGCCCTCGGCGACGAGCCGCGCATGCACCTCGGCGACGAACGCGTCGTGCTTGGCGGCGCGCATCGGCAGGCGCTCGGCGCAGTCGGGGTCCAGGCGGCGCTCGTAGTCCCAGAGCTCCGCGAGCAGCTTCTCGCGCGAGCGCTCGTTGACCAGCGCCCGCCGGAAGCGCTGCCGGCGATCCGGTCGCAGGAACGCGGCGAGCCCGGTCTCGTGCTCTTCCGCCTCGCTCACCCGCGCCGCTCCTCCAGCAGCCCCGCGAGGTTCGCGACCGCGAGGTCGTCCCCCAGCGCCGCGCCCGCGCGGAAGGCGAGCTCCGCGTCGTGGACGCGCCCCTGGTCCCACAGCAGGACGCCGAGGTTGTTGTAGGCCTCGTCGTCGCCGTGCTCGGCCGCGCGGCGGTAGAGCGCCTCGGCCTCGGCGGAGCCCGGGTCGACGTCGCTGAGGTGGTTGGCGAGCTGCGTCTCGGCGGTCGCGACCTCGCGCTCGGCGCCCTCGCGCAGGACGGCCTCGGCCTCGTCGATCCGCTCCTCCAGCCGCAGCACGGAGGCGAGGAAGGCGTAGGCCTCGAGGCCGCCCGCGGCGATCGCCTCGCGCAGGACCGCCTCGGCCTCGTCGAGGCGGCTCTCGTCCTGGAGCAGCGCGCCGAGGTCGACGAGCGCCTCGGCGTCGCCCTTGGCCGCGCCCTCCCGGAAGAGCGCCTCGGCGGCCTCGACCTCGCCGGTGTCGGCCAGCGCGTTGGCGAGCAGGCGGTGCTCGGTCTCGCCGATCGCGACCGTCGTGCGCCAGAGCGCGATCGCCTCCTCCAGGCGGCCCAGGTCGTAGAGCAGCAGCCCGAGGTTGTGCCCGGCGGCGAGCTCCCCGCGGTCGGCCGCCTCGCGGTAGTTGGCCTCCGCGCCGGCGACGTCGCCCTGGTCCCACAGCGCGTTTCCGAGCGGGATCAGCGCGTCGAGATCCCCGCCGTCGACGGCGGCGCGCAGCACGTCGACCGCCTCGGCGGAGCGGTCCAGCTCGATCAGCAGCTCGCCGAGGTAGTACCCGGCGTCGGGCTCGCCGTCGGCGACCGCCTGGCGCAGCAGCCGCTCCGCCTCGCCATGGTCGCCCGCCTGCTGGGCCCGCAGCCCATCTCCGAGAACGCCCGTCCGGTGCTCATCAGCCATGCCCTCACTACAGCAGGTGCGCGGCCCGGACCGTCAGCGGCGGGCGCTACAGCACCCGCAGCGTCGCCAGCGACGTGTCCCGCGCCACGATCGAGCCGCCGCTGGCTCGCGCCTGCTCGAGGTACGCCACCGCGTCCGCGCCCACGCGGAAGCCCTCGAGGATCAGCGGGATGCCCGGGGGGTAGACCTCGACCTCCTCGGCCGCGACCTTGCCGATCGCCTCCCGCAGCGGCACCTCGTGGCCGATCGACTTCGCCAGGCGCTTCGCGTCGTAGGGGCGGATCACGGGCCGGTCCTCGATCCCCGCGAACGGGTTGCCCGGTGCGGGGTGGCGCGAGCGACCCGGGAGCTGCCGGCCGTCCAGCACGGCGGCCAGCGCCGTCACCGTCTCGCCGACCGCGCCGTCCGCGAGCTGGAAGGTCGTGATCAAGGTGATGGTCTGCACGCCGGCCTTCTCGATCACGATCCCGCGCTCGACCAGCGCCTCGGCCACCTCGTAGCCGGTGCACGAGAAGCGCGAGAGCCCCAGCGTGGTCTTCACGAGGTCCGCGCCCGCCACGTTGCGACCGACCGCCTCGAGCCAGCGGGGATCGTCGAGGTGGTCGAGATCCGGGATCACCCGGCGCAGCTCCGCCTTCAGCCGCTCGGTCCGCTCGATCGACACCCCCAACAACTCCGAGCCCCGCGCCGCCAGCGCGCGCACCGCCGCGTCGGCGCTCGCCAGCAGCCCGTACGACGGCGACGTCGTCACGTACTCGCGGTACGCCTCCTCCAGCAGCTCCGTGTCCACCCGCTGCTCGCGCCAGTGGATCAGCCCCGTCTGCTGCAACCCGCCCGCGAGCTTGTGCGTGGACTGCACGCAGATGTCGGCGCCCGCGGCCATCGCGCTGCACGGCAGGTCCTTGTGGAAGTGCAGGTGCCCGCCCCACGCCTCGTCCACGAAGACCATGCACCCCGGCGAGCGCTCGTGGACCGCCGCGACGATCTCCTCCGTGTTGCCCACGAGCCCCTCGTAGGTCGGCGAGGTGTAGATCACCGCGAGCGCCTCGGGGTGCCGGTCCAGCGCGCTCACCACGTCCTCGACCGACGGCGGCAGGAGCGCCTCGAAGCGCGCGTCGTAGGGCGCCGGCAGGAACCGGAAGTCCAAGTCGAAGGCCTTGATCGCGTTCATCATCGAGTGATGGATGTTGCGCGCGACGAGCACGAGCCCGTCCTGGCGCTCGAGCGCCAGCATCCGCAACACCACCCAGTTCGAGCCGCTCGACCCGTGGACCGAGAACATCGTGCGGTCGGCGCCTTGGGCGGCGGCGGCGAACTGCTCGGCCTCGGCGAAGACGCCGGTGTGGTCGACGAGCGTCCCGAAGAACCCGGCGGAGATCGACACGTCGGAGGCGTAGAAGTCCTCGACGCGCTCCTGCCCCGGCAGGATCGACGGGGTGCACCAGCGGTGGTAGCGGCGGACGTCCTCGTTGAGGACGCGGACGATCGGCGACGACGTGATCGGATCCATGTGATCCGCCATGATGCCGGTCCACGTGCCCCGATCCATCGCGCACCTCCCGCCGCAGGTCCACCCGCCGTTCGACGTCTACATCTCCGGCGTCCTCCAGAAGGAGGGCACGGACTACGTGCTCGAGGGCCGCGACCTCGTCTTCGAGCGCGAGCTGCGCAAGGACAAGGTCAGCGGCTGGCGCTGGCTGCTCGGCGCGTTCGGCGTCGGCACCTACCGCCAGAACGACTCGGTCGACGTCCGCTACACGCTCGACGGCCGCCCGCTGGTCGCCGAGGGGCTCGAGATCGAACCGGCCTAGTCCACCGGCTCTCCACCCGCGCGGGTACGGATACCCGCCTGTGCGCAGCGCTCGGCGAGCGCGTCCCGAACGGGACGGTCGTCGGCACCGACGTCGACGAGGAGCTGCTCGCCGCCGCCGCGGTCGCCTGCGAGGACGCGGGCCTCGACAACGTCGCGCTCGTCCGCGACGACCTCTTCCGCAGCACGCTCCCGCCCGGGATGTTCGACCTCGTCCACGCCCGCTTCCAGCTCTGCACGCTCGGCCGCGGCGCCGAGCAGCTCGCCGCCTACCGCCGCCTGCTCAAGCCCGGCGGGGTCCTGATCCTCGAGGAGCCGGACACGCGCAGCTGGACCTACGCGCCCCACGCCCCCGCGACCACGCACCTGATCGGCCGCCTCGCGCAGGCCTACGCCGCCGCCGGCGGCAACCTCGACGCCGGCCGCCGGATCCCCGCGCTGCTCCGCGAGGCCACCCGCGAGCTCGACGCGCCCGGCCGCGGCGGGACGACGCTCACGCTCGTGCAGGCGTGGGCGCGGATGCCGTCGCGCTGACGATCAGGTAGTCGCAGCGCAGCGCGACGCGCCCGTCGCGGCCCTCGTCGCGCTCGGCGACGAGGGCGGCCAAGGCGCCGAGGAGCTGGGGCCAGCGGCCTTCGGCGGCCAGCCGCGGACGCTCCGCGACGACGTGGCCCGCGGTGGCGACCAGGAAGGCGACCGCGGCGGCGCGGGCCTCGAAGTCCAACATGATGGACTCGCGCGACGCGTTGCCCACGGTCAGCCCCGCCTCGCGCAGCAGCGCGCCCGCGGCCGGCTCGTCGCCCCACGAGAGCGGTGGCGCCCCGC
>JAOPZG010000252.1 GCA_025964215.1 Conexibacter sp. | reverse complement strand
TCGGGGTCCCGCGCGAGCAGCGCGAGCACCGCGGCGCGCCGGTCGTCCGGACGGCTCGCGTTCTCGGCGGCGTCGCGCCAGAGCGCGAGGACGGGGTCGACGTCGCCCGCGGCGGCGGGCCTCAGCGTCAAGGGGCTCACGCGGGGAGTCTCCCACCGGTCGGGCGGCCGATGCACCCGTTCCCGGGTGGTTCGATGATCGCCGCGGACGCGACGCGTCGCTTGCCGTAGCGCTCAGCTTCCGATAGGACTCGGCCGATCCGCAGGGCTTACTCGTTCTTCGTGGGGGAGAACGTGCACGACAAGGGAGAGACATGAGCAGAGGGAACCTCGCCGCCGGCGTCGCCGCCGCGATCGCGGCGGCATGCCTGGGGGCGCTGCCGGGAGCCGCCTCGGCCGCGACCACGTCCAAGGCGGCCACGTCGCCCGTGGCCGGCGTCCGCGAGCTGCCGCCGGGCAAGCAGTACTCGACCGCCGACCTCGGCGCGCTGCGCTCGCCGCAGCAGCGCAAGGCGCAGGTCGCGCCCGCCGCGGCCGAGACGCCGCCGATCGGCACGGTCCGCCAGTGGATCGCCCTCGACGACCTCAACGGGATCCTCTACCGCAAGGACTACACCTTGCGCGCCGTGGGCGCGCACATCGAGGTCTGGGTCGCCAACGACCTGTCCTTCCCGGCCGGTGACTGCCGCGCGCAGATCCCGGGCTCGACGACGGTGACCGACGCGCAGGCCGAGCACCTCGTCACCGAGTTCGACGGCAACATGTACCCGAAGGAGACGGCGGCGTTCAGCACGCCGCCCGACCGCGACGGCAGCAACGCGCTGCTCGGTCCCGACGACGACGGCAACGGCGGCGTCTACACGGGCGGCGGCGACAAGACCGTCACGCTCGTCGACAACGTCCGCGACGACAACTACTACACCTTCCCGGCGGCGCCCACGTACATCGCGGGCTTCTTCTCCTCGCAGTTCAACGAGCTGGTCGATCGCAACGTCATGACGATCGACGCGTTCGACTGGACGCACCGCACGACCGACGACCCGCCGGACGCGCCGACGAGCGACCTCTGCACGAGCCGCCCCGGGCGCCCGAACCTCTACGAGGGCACGTTCGCCCACGAGTGGCAGCACCTGCTGCAGTACTACACCGACCCGTTCGAGACGACCTGGCTCAACGAGGGGATGTCGGACTACGCCCAGACGCTGACGGGCTACGTCGACGGCAACCTCACGGTCTTCGACAAGGGCGGCGACAGCCACCTGTACTGCTTCCAGGGCTTCGGCACGGTCCAGACGCCGTTCAACTCCAACCCGCGCGACTGCGGCGGGCCGCAGAACTCGCTGAACCTCTGGGGCGAGGACCCCAACCCGAACGCGATCCTCGCCGACTACGGCAACGCGTACCAGTTCATGCTGTACCTCAGCGACCACTTCGGGCCCGACGTCATCTCGAAGCTGCACAACGACAGCGCGTTGCAGGGCATCCCGAGCGTCGAGGCCGCGGTGAAGGCCGAGGGCGCGCCGGACCTCTACAGCGTCCTGCACGACTACCAGGCGTCGGTGCTCCTGGACAAGACGATCGGCGACGCCCAGCGCACGACGGTCCTCAACGGCTCGGCCGCCAAGCTCAGCTCGGCGAGCGTGCGCTCGACGGTCAACCTCGCCAACCCCTCCGCCTACGCGACGCCCGGCGCCGCGCCGAACGGGGCGGACTACGTGGCGCTCCAGAACGCCAAGGGGCAGGTGTTCTCCCCGCAGCAGCTGCGCACGCTGACGTTCGACGGGGCGAAGATCCTGCCGCCGCTCCCGCTGGCCTGGACCGTCGTGAGCGACGATCCCGACCGCGCGGGCAACCCGGTCCTGTGGTCCGGGAACGACGACAACACGGATGCCTCGGCCGTCTTCCCGGCGACCGTCCCGGCGGCCGACCCGACGCTGCGCTTCCTCGCCAAGTACGGCGCGGAGTTCGGCTTCGACTACGGCTACGTGCAGATCTCCACCGACGGTGGCAAGACCTACACGTCGATCCCGGGCGATCACACGGTCGACGCGCCGCTGGGCCCGGGGCTCAACGGCACGACGGAGGGCTTCGAGTCCGAGTCCTATGACTTGTCGGCCTACGCCGGCAAGAGCGTGCTGATCTCGATCCGCTACGTCAGCGACGGCGGCGTCAACGAGGGTGGCCTGCTGGTCGACGCTATCAGCGTCGGTGGGACGGCGATCAGCGACGGGTCGTCGCTGGCGCCGTTCAAGTCGCTGACGCAGGTGCGGCCGATCGACGTCCACAACTGGAACCTCCGCCTGATCGGCATCAAGGCGGGGACGACGCCGACGATCGCGCAGCTGGAGTACAGCGGGAAGTTCCACCTGGCGCTCGACTGGCGGACGGTGCCGGCCAACTGGCGCACGATCGCGCAGCGGGTCGGGTTCGACAAGGTGGTGGCGATCGTCTCCTACGACGAGCCGACCGAGCAGGTCCAGCAGTACGCGCCCTACACGCTGAAGGTCAACGACGTGACGCAGCCGGGCGGGGCGCCCGTCACGGGCTGAGGGTCGCGTGGTGCGGATCCGGCGGGCGCCTGGATGGCGCTCGCCGGATCGCGCCGCGTGCCTAGGAGGCGGCCTCGAGCGCCGCGAGCCGGTCGCGGCCGGCCTTGGTCAGCGTGAGGCCGTTGGGCCCGCGGACGACCAGCTTCTGCTTGTTGGTGGCGTTGGTCACCGCGGCCTTCACGGCGGCGGCGGGGAGGCCGGTCTTCGCGGCGATCTCGGCGGGCTCGGTCGCGCCGTTGCGGATCGCGCGCAGGATCGTCGCCTGGGTGGCGCCGGGCGGCGTGCGGGGCTTGCGCGGCGCCGCGGCCTTGCGGGTGGTGCCGGCGCCGAGGGCGATCAGGTCCTCCTCGATCTGCGCCAGCTCCGCGAGCGGTCCCTTGACCTGCTTCTGGAGCAGCGCGCGGCGGTCCTTCAGCTTCTTGACGGTCTCGCGCAGGATGGGGCTGGCCACGGGGCGGGACGATGACAGCTGAGCGCCCGCGATACTGCCGCGGTGCCGATCCGCGCGATCACCCTGGACCTCGACGACACGCTCTGGCCGTTCGCGCCCGTGGCCGTGCGGGTGCAGGCGGCGCTCGCGGCGTGGATGGCCGAGCACGCGCCGGCCACCGCGGCGCGCTTCGGGCCCGAGGCCGCGCGCGAGACGTTCCTGGCCGTGCGCGAGCAGCGGCCCGACCTGGCGCACCGGATCGCCGACATCCGCCGCGAGGCGCTGCGGCGGATGCTCGCGAGCGCCGGCGAGGACCCGGCGCTGGCCGACGCCGCGGTGGTCGTGACCACCGAGGTCCGCCAGCGGATCGACCTCTACCCGGAGGTCCCGGCGGCGCTCGACCGCCTCGCCGCCCACGTCCCGCTGCTCGCCGTCACCAACGGCAACGCCGAGCTCGAGCGGACCGGCGTCGCGCGGTGGTTCACCGGGATCGTCTCCGCGGGCGAGGCCGGCGTCGCCA
>JAOPZG010000244.1 GCA_025964215.1 Conexibacter sp. | reverse complement strand
TCTCGACCTGCAACCGCACCGAGATCTACCTCGTGGGAGACGCCGTCGGCGCCGAGACGGAGCTCCTGAGCCGCCTGGCCCAGCGCGCCGGGACGCGCCCGACCGAGCTGACCGACGCGATGTACGCGCCGCGCAACTGCGACGCCGCGCGCCAGCTCTACCGCGTCGTCTCCGGCCTGGAGTCGATGATCGTCGGCGAGGCCGAGATCCAAGGCCAGGCCAAGCGCGCCTACGAGGCCGCGCTCGAGGCCGGGACCACCGGCCCGCTTACCAACCGCCTGTTCACCGCCGCGCTGCAGACCGGCAAGCGCGTGCGCTCCGAGACGACGATCGGCGAGGGCCGCGCGTCGGTCTCGTCCGTCGCCGTCGGCCTCGCGCGCGACGTCATGGGCCCGGAGCTCACGGCCCGCGACGTCGTGATCATCGGCGCCGGCGAGACCAGCGAGCTGACCGCGCAGGCCCTGGCCGAGGAGGGCGTGCGGACGATCTTCGTCGCCAACCGCCGCGCCGACCGCGCCCGCTCGATCGCCGAGCGCTTCGGCGGCTCGGTCTCCTCGCTGCACGACCTGCCCGAGCGCCTGGTCGAGGCCGACATCGTCGTCGCCTCGACCTCCTCGCCGCACCCGATCATCGGCGTGGACGAGCTCGCGCTGGTCATGCGCGAGCGCGAGGGCGCGCCGCTGCTGCTGATCGACATCGCCGTCCCGCGCGACATCGAGGCCGCCTGCGGCGAGCTCGACGGCGTCACGCTCTACGACATCGACGACCTCCAAGCCGTCGTCGCCCGCAACCGCCAGGTCCGCGAGGACGAGCGCGTGCAGGCCGAGGCCGTGGTCGAGGACGAGATCCAGCGCTTCGCGCGCTGGATGGGCACGCTCGACGTCATGCCGACGATCGCCGCGCTGCGCGAGCACGGCGACGGGATCGTCGAGCAGGTGCTCGCCGAGAACGCCGGCCGCTGGGAGAGCGCGTCGGCGCGCGACCGCGCCCGGATCGAGGCGATGGCCCGCTCGCTGATGCAGCGCCTGCTGCACGAGCCGACGATCCGCCTGAAGTCCGTCGACCGGGACGGCGGCCACGGCCGCGTCCAGTTCGCCCGCGAGCTCTTCGGCCTGGCCGAGGGCATCGCCGACGCTCCCGCCGAGGCGCCGGACGCCGACGCCGACGTGCGTCCCCTGCGCCGTCGCGGCGCGGGTCAGTGAAGCTCGGGACGCGCGGCAGCGCCCTGGCGCTCGTCCAGGCGCACGCGGTCGCGGAGGCGCTGGGCGGCGAGGCGGAGATCGTGGAGATCACGACGTCCGGCGACCGCGGGATCGCCGGCGACAAGGCGCGCTGGATCGACACGATCGAGGACGCGCTGGAGTCGGGCGCGATCGACCTGGCGGTGCACTCCGCCAAGGACGTGCCGGCCGCGTCGCTGCTGCGCGACGGGATGGCGCTGGCCGCGGTCCTGCCGCGCGAGGACGCGCGCGACGCGCTGATCGGGGCGTCGTCGTTGGCGTCCTTGCCCGCGGGCGCGCGTGTCGGGACCGCGTCGCTGCGCCGGCGCGCCCAGCTGCTCGCCGTGCGCGACGACCTCGAGGTCGTCGAGGTGCGCGGCAACGTCGACACGCGCCTGCGCAAGCTGGCCGACGGCGCCTGCGACGCGCTGATCCTCGCGGCCGCGGGGCTGCGCCGGCTGGGGCGCGCGGCGGAGATCGGCGCGCTGCTCGATCCGGCGGTCTTCGTGCCCGCGCCCGGCCAGGGCGCGCTGGCGGTCGAGGGGCGCGCGATCCCGGCGTCGCTGGTCGACACGGACGCCGACGCGGCGCTGCGGGCCGAGCGCTACGTGGTCGAGGCGCTCGGCGCGTCCTGCGACACGCCGGTCGGCGTGCACCACGACGGCACGATCCTGCACGCGTTCGTCGGGCTGCCGGACGGGAGCGCGTGGCTGCGCGACAGCGTCCGCGCGCCGGACGCCGCGCCGCTGCTGGTGGAGCGCCTGGAGTCGATGGGCGTCCGCGACCTCCTGGCCCGCGCGGAAGCGATGGCGGGCGCGTGATGGTCGCGGCCGGCCGCGTGATCCTCGTCGGCGCCGGCCCGGGCGACCCGGGGCTGATGACCGTCCGCTCGCTCGAGGCGATCGCGGCGGCCGACGTCATCCTGTACGACAAGCTGATCCCGCCGAGCGCGCTGGACGGCGCGCGTGAGGACGCCGAGCTGATCGACGTCGGCAAGATCGGCGGCGGCGAGCAGGTGCCCCAAGACGAGACGCACCGGCTGCTGCTGCGCCACGCGCAGGAGGGCAGGACGGTCGTGCGCGTCAAGGGCGGCGACCCGTTCGTCTTCGGCCGCGGCGGCGAGGAGGCGCAGCTCTGCCGCGAGCACGGCATCGCCTTCGAGGTCGTCCCGGGCGTCACCGCCGGCATCGCCGGGCCGGCCTACGCGGGCATCCCGGTCACGCAGCGCAACCTGGCCGCGGCGGTCGCGTTCGTCACCGGCCACGAGAACCCGGAGAAGCCGGAGACCCAGGTCGACTGGCCGGCGCTCGCGCGCTTCCCGGGCACGTTGGTGTTCTACATGGGCGTGCGCGCGCTGCCGCGGATCGCCGAGCAGCTGATCCTCGGCGGGCGCTCGCCGGAGGAGCCGGTGGCGATCGTCGAGCGCGGCACGCTGCCGGATCAGCGCAGCGTCTCGGGCACGCTGGCGACGATCGCGGAGCTGGCGTCGGCCGCGGGGGTCAAGCCGCCGTCGGTGACGGTGGTCGGGCCGGTGGCCGCGCTGGGCGAGGAGCTCGCGTGGCTCGGCCGCGGGCCGCTCGGCGGCGTCTCGGTGGTCGTCACGCGCCCGAAGGCGCAGGCCTCGGGGATCGCGCGCTCACTGCGCGACCTCGGCGCGCGCGTGGTCGAGGCGGCGGTGATCGTGCCCGAGGCGCTGGAGTTCGCGATCCCGGACCTCGGCGACGTCGACCTGCTCGTCCTCTCCTCGCCCAACGGCGTGCGCGCGTTCTTCCGCGAGCTGCGCGAGACGTTCCGCGACGTGCGCTCGCTCTACGGCGTCGCGGTCGCCGTGATCGGGCCGGGGACGGCCGAGGCGGTGCGGGTCGAGGGCATCGAGCCCGACCTGATCCCGTCGCGCGCGGTGGGCGAGTCGCTCGCCGACCTCGTCTCGGGCTTCGAGGTGCGCCACGCGATGATCGTGCGCGCCCGCGGCGGGCGCGACGTCGTGCGCCAAGCGCTGCTGGACGGCGGGACGCCGACGGTCGACCTGATCGAGCCCTACGAGACGGTCGCCGAGGAGCTCGACCCGCGGACGCGGGCGCGCGCGCTCGAGGCCGACTGGGCGACGTTCACGTCGGCGTCCAGCGCGCGGTTCTTCCTCGAGGCCGCGGGCGGGCCGGAGGTCGTGCGCGAGAGCGGGCTGCGGCTGGCGTCGATCGGGCCGATCACGAGCGAGGCGCTGCGCGACGCGGGCCTGGAGCCCGACGTCGAGGCCACCGAGCACACGCCGCAGGGCCTCGTGGACGCGCTCGTCGCGGCCGCCGCCACGAGCGACTGAGTCAGCCCGCGCTCGGCGGCTCCCCCTCGTCCGGTGATCCTGGGAATCCCTCAGGTCAGCCCCCGCTGGGCGGCTCGTCCCCATCCGGGATCCCCGGCATCGCCTCGGGGCCGGGCTTCGTGTGCTCCCCATCGGGATCGGCCTCGGGAACGCCGAGCGGCTGCTCTTCGGGCTGGCCCTCGGGGAGGCCGGTGGGCGCGTCGTCGTCGTGCTGGTCGGACTGCATGCCCATGCGCTACCCCGGACCGCGCGCCGCTAGCCTGGGATCCGGATGCCACGCCCGATCACGTTCCTCTCCGACTACGGCCTCGAGGACGACTTCGTCGGCGTGTGCCACGCGGTGATCGCCCGGATCGCGCCCGAGGCGCGGATCGTCGACCTCACCCACGGGCTCGACCGCCACGACATCCGGACCGCCGCGCTCGTGCTGCGCCGGGCGCTGCCGTTCGCCGCGCCGGGCGTCCACCTGGCCGTGGTCGACCCAGGCGTCGGCGCGGCGCGGCGCGCGATCGCGCTGCGCACCACCGAGGAGGACCGGATCTTCGTCGGGCCCGACAACGGGCTGCTCTCGCTGGCCGCGCAGCGCTTCGGCGGGATCGCGGAGGTCGTGGACGTCGCACGCTCGCCGCATCGCCTCGAGCCGGTCTCTGCGACCTTCCACGGCCGCGACATCTTCGCGCCGGTCGCCGCGCACCTCGCGCTCGGCGCGCCGCTCGGCGACGCCGGGGACCCGCTCGACGCCGACGAGATCCTGCGCCTCGACATGCCGCTCGCGCTGCTCGAGGACGGCGAGCTGTTCGCGCACGCGGTCGGCTTCGACCGCTTCGGCAACGTCATGCTCGACGTCGAGCACGCCGAGCTGACCGACTCCGGCTTCAAGCTCGGCCACGGCGTCGACGTCAATGGACGCCACGGCGTCTACGCGACCACCTTCGCGGACGTCGCCCCGGGCGAGCTGATCCTCTACGAGGACGCCTACCGGACGCTCGCGCTGGCGGTCAACCGCGGCTCGGCGCGGGAGCTGCTGCGCGTCGAGCGCGACGACGAGCTGCGGATCCGCGCGCGGTGAGCGGCCTCGGCGTCCCGCGCCTGCACCTGCGCGAGGTCGACTCGACGAGCGACCGCGCGCGCGA
>JAOPZG010000123.1 GCA_025964215.1 Conexibacter sp. | reverse complement strand
GCGGGGGCCGGGACGAGCAGCCCCCGCCGGCGCCACGCAGCGTCGCTCACCCGGCCGCCCCGTCGAGCTCGGTGCGCACGATGATGGTGAACTCCCACAGCCCGTAGTCGTGCAGGAGCGCGACGTTGCGCGCGAAGCGGCGCTTGCAGAGGCCGAAGATCGCGGCCGGGTCGGGGTAGTACAGGTCCTCGCGCATGCGCTCGGGGTCCGACCAGCTCGTGAGCATGTTGAAGGCGAACCCGCGCGGCCCGAGCGCGTGGAGCTGGTCGAGCGTGTCGTGGACGTAGGCCTCCCAGCGGGCCGGGTCGACGTCCATGCGCACGTTGAAGATCCCGCTCGCCAGCGCGTACTCGGTCGGCGCGAGCGCCTCCGGCGTCGTCGCGAACGCGCAGTCCGCGCGGCCGGCCCAGCGCTCGCGGCCGGCGTCGACCATCGCCTGGGAGACGTCGAGGCCCTGGTAGGAGAACGCGTGGCCGAGGCCGTCGAGGTGCTCGACAAACGCGCCGTAGCCGCAGCCGAGGTCGGTGACCGAGTAGGGCCGGTCGGCCGGCAGCAGCCGGGAGAGCTGGGCGAAGCGCGTCTCCTGGGACTCGGTCGTGGACCAGTCGACGCCGCGGGCGGTCATGCCGTGCTCGGCGAGCTTGCCCGAGTAGTACTCGTCGACCTTCGCGACGATCGGCGCGTGCGCCTCGGGCTCAGGCACGGCGCGCCCCGGGCTCGGCCGCGGCCCGCAGGTGGCTCCGCGCCTCGGGACCCGTGCAGAACAGCAGGTCGAGGATCGAGACGCCGTGCTCGAACGGCGGGTGCGGCTGCTCGTACTCGGGGTACGGGCCGTAGGCGAAGTACTCGACGGCGATGTCGCGGCGGTCGAAGCGGTCGTGCTGCAGGTAGACCTTGGCCGCCGGGCCGGAGACGTACGTGCTCGCGCCGGCGGCCTCCGAGAGCGCGGCGAGCAGCTCGGTCGCGTCGCCGTCGTCGGTGCGCGCCGCGCGCGCCTCCGGCACGTCGTAGTCGGTCGACCACGTGATCTTGGTGGTCAGCCCGAGGTCGGCGACCACGAGCTCGATGAACGCGCGGTTGACGTCGCTGAGCCGCTCGGCGGGCGCGCCGTAGAGCGCCTCCAGCCGCGGCAGGTAGGTCGCGAAGTGCGGCGTGGACGCGTACATGTGGCGCAGCGTCGAGAGGTGGTTCCCGGCCCACTCGGTCCCGGTGATGAGCGTCTCGTCGATCCGCTGGTGGTACTTGCCCTTGGCCTGGACCGGGATCGTCAGCCACTTCAGCCCGGCCGGCGTCTTGATCTTGTTGCGGTTGCGCCAGTCGCGCCGCGTGTACTGGACCTCGTCGTAGAGCATCAGCTCGTCGACGGAGCCGAGCAGGTCGAAGTAGCCCTTCCACGGGATGTAGTTGGACTGGCTGATCGCGACGCGGGTCATGCGCGGTCCGCGACGTTCTCGGCGCGGACGGCCCCGGCCGACTCCTCGGGGCTCGCCCAGGTCGTCTGGTCGACCACGAACAGCGGGCGCCCCTTGACCTGGTCGAAGACCTTGCCCACGTAGATCCCGGTCACGCCGGTGCTGATCACCGTGAAGCCCCCGATGGTGAGCGTGAAGACCGCGAGGCTCGTCCAGCCCGGCGCCGCGCTGCCGGTCGCGCGGGCGGTCACGAGGTAGAGCGCGACGAGCGCGCCGAGCCCGGCCATGACGAAGCCCATCGCGACGATGAAGCGCAGGGCGACCGTCGTCTGGAAGAAGAGGCCGTCGAGCGCGTGCTGGAGCAGGCGCAGCACCGAGTAGGAGCTCTTGCCGACCGGGCGCTCGCGGTGGTCGTAGTCGATCGCGGTGTGGTTGAACCCGAGCCAGTTCAGGATGAACAGGTAGTGGCGGTCCTGGTCCTGGAACTGCAGGAACGCGTCGACGACCTTGCGCGAGATGATGGAGAACGTGCCGAACGAGCCGTCGAACGGCAGGCCGGTGAACGTGCTCATCACGTGGAAGTACAGGCGGCTGCCGAGGCGGCGGCCGCGGTGGTGGCGGCTCTCGCTGCGGCGGCCGAGGACGATGTCGTAGCCCTCGAGCGCCTTGGCGTACAGCTTGGGGATCTCCTCCGGCGGGTCCTGGAGGTCGCAGTCCATGACGACGACGCGGTCGCCGCGCGCCTGCGCGAGCCCGGCGGTGATCGCCGCGTGCTGGCCGAAGTTGCGGCTCAGGCGCAGGCCGCGGACGCGCGGGTCCTGCGCGGCGACCGCCTGCATCGCCTCCCACGCGCCGTCGTCGGCGCAGTCGTCGACGAGCACGATCTCGTAGTCGAGCTCCAGCGCGTCGAGCGTGGCCGCGGTCCGGCGATGGAGCTCGTGCAGGCAGGGCCCGCAGCCGTAGACCGGGACGACGACGCTCAGCTCCGGCGCCATCACCCCTGGCCTGAGCGGTACCGGCGCTTCTCGGCGGGCTGGTAGTACTCGTCGAGGCTCGTGACGACGCGCGTGTACCAGCCGAGCAGCTGCTGCGTGCGGTCCGGCAGCGACTCGACCTTCTCGTCGCCGAGCGCGCGGACGTAGTCCACCTGCTGCTTGATGAACGAGCGCGTGAACTGGTGGTTGATGCCGAGCCGGTCGTTGCCCGAGCGGTTCTGGCCGGCGGCGTGCCAGAGCGTCGAGTCGAAGACGACCATCGCGCCGGGGCCGCACTCGACCGGCGTCTGGGCGATCTCGAGGTAGGCGTCGCTCGGGCGCTCGGGCCGCTGATGCGTGCCGGCGGCGACGAGCGTGCCGCCGTTGAGCGCCGTGTACCCGTCGATGGCGAGCATGACGTTCAGCGACGCGAGGTACCCGTTCATGTAGCGCGGGAAGTCCATGTGGAACGTGTGCTGGAAGCTCGCGGTCTCGCCCTCGACCGAGGGCAGCACGAAGCCGTTCTGGAGGTGGAGGATCGCCGTCGGCGAGACGGTCGCGTCGACGACCGCGAGCATCTCGGGGAGCTCGAGCAGCCGCAGGAAGTGGTCGTCGTAGGCCACCATGTTGCGCAGCACGCCGTGCTCGCCGGCGCGGCGCAGGCGGTCCTCGCCGACGTCCTCGCGGATGCGGCCCTGCACGCGGTACATCGCCTCGTGCGTCTCGGCGACCAGCTGGTCGTCGAGGACGTTCTCCACGACGGCGAAGCCGAGGTGCCGCAGGCTCCCGAGCGTCTTGTCGAGCCACTGCTCATCGGACCGTGCGTCGATGGTGGCCTTGCCGATCTCGACGGTACTCATCGCAGGCTATGGTTGCACAAGCCCGTGGAAGACCCGCTGCCCCCCAAGATCGTCTCGGAGATCGGGGACGAGCGGCGGCGGCAGCTCGAGAAGTGGGGCCGTCAGGACCACGAGCCCGCGCAGTGGCTGGCGATCCTGGCCTCCGAGCTGGGCGAGCTCGCCCAGGCGCTGGTCGAGGTGGAGCTGCGCGGCGACGACGCGTGGCGGCCCTACTACCGCAACGGCCTCGTGCAGCTCGCGGCGGTCGCGGTCGCCGCGGCCGAGAGCGCCGACCGCGCGTCCCGGAGCTAGGCCGGCAGGCCGGCGGCGCGGTCCTCGAGCGTCTCGGTGACCGCCACCTCGACGGCGCCGACCACGCGATCGAGGTCCTCGTCGCTCATGCCGACCCAGAGCGGCAGGCGCAGCAGGCGCTCGCTGAGCTCCGTGGTGCGGGTGAGGTCGCCGTGGGCGCGGCCGAAGCGCTCGCCGGCGGGCGAGGAGTGCAGCGGCACGTAGTGGAAGACCGCGTTGACCTCGAGCTCGTTGAGCCGGCGCAGGATGGCGGTGCGCGCGGCGAGGTCCGGCGCCAGCAGGTAGAAGAGGTGCGCGTTGTGGCGCAGGCCGTCGGGGATCACGGGCCGGCGCACGAAGCCGGCCTCCTCGAGCGGGGCGAACGCCTCGTAGTAGCGGTTCCAGATCGCGAGCCGGCGCTCGGTGATCGACTGCGCCTCGGTGAGCTGCGCCCAGAGGAACGCGGCGCTGACCTCGCTCATCCCGAACGAGGAGCCGATGTCCATCCACGTGTACTTGTCGACCTGACCGCGGAAGAACTCCTTGCGGTTGGTCCCCTTGTCGCGGATGATCTCGGCGCGCGCGACCATGTCGGGGTCGTTGACCAGCAGCGCGCCGCCCTCGCCGCAGGTCACGTTCTTGGTCTCGTGGAAGCTCAGCGCGCCGAGGTGGCCGATCGCGCCGAGCGGCTGGCCGTTGTGGCTGGAGAGGATCGCCTGCGCGGCGTCCTCGACGAGGATCGCGCCCGCGTCGTCGGCGATCGTCTTGAGGCGGTCCATGTCGCAGCCGACGCCGGCGTAGTGGACGGCGGCGATCGCCTTGGTCCGCGGCGTGATCGCGGCGGCGACCGCGTCCTCGTCCACGTTGAGCGTGTCCTCGCGGATGTCGACGAAGACCGGCGTCGCGCCGCGCAGCAGGAACGCGGTCGCGGTCGTGACGAAGGTGAACGAGGGCATGATGACCTCGTCGCCGGGACCGACCTCGGCGAGGATCGCGGCGGCCTCGAGCGCGCCGGTCGCCGAGTGGGTCAGCAGCGCGGAGCGCGTCCCCGTCACGTCCTCCAGCCACGCCTTGCACTTGGCGGTGAACGGGCCGTCGGAGGAGAGGTGCGCGTTGTGCAGCGCCTCCTCCATCATCGCGGCCTCGCGGCCGGTCCGGTACGGCTTGTTGAAGGGGATGTGGTGCGGGTTCTCGGTCATCGCGCGGGCTCGGCCTCCTCCTCCAGCGTAGGGCCGCCGCGGCGGCGGCGGGCGAGCAGCGGCCGCAGGAGCAGCGCGAGGGAGAGCAGCAGGCCGAGCAGCGTGACGCCCAGGCCGAGGCGCAGGCTGGGCGTCGTGTAGTGCATCGTCACGGTGCTGCGCCCCGCCGGCACGCGGACGGCGCGGTAGGCGAAGTCGGCGCGCTTGAGCTCGGCGTCCTTGCCGCCGACCTTCGCCGACCAGCCCTTGGCGTAGGAGTCGAGCAGGACGAGCCAGCCCGCGCGCGGCGAGTCGACCTCGATCGTCCGGTCGCTCGGGCCGGTCCGGCGGATCTGCGTGGTCGCCGCCAGCGCGCCGGTGCTCGGCGCCGCGCGCTCGCCCTTGGCGTCGCTCCCGTCGAGCAGGACCGTGCGGTGCTCGTCGAACGCCGGATCGGCGTAGCGGCGCAGCGCGGCGTCCTCGGTCGGGACGGTCTCGACGCCGTCGACCACGAACGCGCGGTGCGTGTCCGGGAGCTGCAGCACGGCGCCGTCGGGGCCCGAGTAGGAGACGTCGGCCTTGAGCGTGCGGATCGCGCGCTTGAGGCTCGGGTCGGTCTGCGGCTTGGGCGCGGTGACGACCGAGTCCACGCCCATCTTGCGCAGCAGGTCGAAGCGCGCGCTCTTGGCGAAGAAGAACGCCTCGTAGGCGCCGACGAGCGGCTGCTGGGCGGCGTCCACGGTCGCGCCGGAGAAGGCGAGCGCCAGGATCCGCGAGCGCTCCGGGATGACGTTGAGGTAGCCGCCCGCGCTCTCCAGGCCGAAGAGGCGCGTGGTCTCGCCCACGAACGGCGGCGGGCTGAACGGGTCCGTCGCGGCGCCGCGGCGCACCGGCACGATCCGCTGCTCGTCGCCGGCGCGCGCCTCCTGCGCGACGCCGCCCTGGAGCGCCGCGATCAGCGGCGTCTTCGGGTAGAGCATCGACGCCTTGCGCGGCTGGAACGGCGGGTTGATCTGGCGGTCGTAGTGGATCAGCTGCCACGCCTCGAGCGCCAGCGCCAGCGCCGCGACGACGGTGAAGCCGGTGAGCACCTTGCGGCGCAGCTCCGGGCGGGCCAGGCGCACCAGCGCGTCGCGCAGCGTGTCGACGCCGATGCCGGCCAGCAGCACGGCGCCGAAGGCGAAGAACGGCAGCAGGCGGCCGAGCGGCGAGAGGTAGGCGAAGCCGGGGACGAGGGCGCGGGCGACCTCGGTGAAGACCGTCCCGACCATCAGCAGGAAGAAGACGACGACGATCGTGCGGCCCAGGCCGGTGCCGCGGCGGCGGCTGAAGAGCCCGGCGAGCGCGGCGACCAGGGCGGGCAGGCCGAGGAAGGTCAGCGCCCAGACGTTGTCGCCGGTGATCAGCGGCGGCGAGCCGTCGGCGACGTGCGCGAAGTCGTCGAGCCCGACGTCCTGGAGCTTCATCACGCCGTCGGGCACGACGGCGCGCGCGGAGTCCGAGATCTGCGCGGTCGCCGGCAGGACGAGGAACGCGCAGAGCATCACGCCGAGGACCACGAACAGCGCGACGACCTTCACGTTGTCGCGCAGCGTCTGGCGCCAGGGGCGCGTCGTGTCGCGGTCGCGGCCCGCGACGCCGAGCAGCAGGCCCCAGCCGGCGGCGAGCGCGAAGCAGAAGACGGCGGGCTGGACGCTCGCGCCGAGGACGATCAGCGCGAGCACGAACGCGGTCGCCACCGCGTCGGGCCTGCTGCGGCCGACCACCGCCCGGTGCGTGAACCAGAGCAGGAGCGGGATCAGCGCCGCGAGGACCGAGCTGCCCTCCAGCAGCGCGAGGCCGAACCACGACGGCGAGAACATCCACGCGATGCCCGCGAGCATCCCGGCGAGCCAGGAGTGGCCGAGCCTGCGGACGAGCAGGAACATCGCCGCGCCCGCCAGGAAGACGTGGAGGACGACGAGCAGGTCGTGGACCCAGGTCGGCGAGACCAGCAGCGACGCGGCGACGCGCGGCGGGTAGAAGCCGACGCCGTAGACGTTGCCGAGCGTCGGGCCCCCGCCGAAGCTGTAGGGCGACCAGTACGGGAAGCGGCCGTCGCGGAGGTTCCGGTTGAGGTCGACCTGGATGGGATAGACGTTGTTGGCCTGGTCGCTCTGCGCGGCGTCGTGGTAGTGCGACGGGGCGGCGGCCCAGGGGTACTGGATCGACGAGTGGCCGGCGATCAGCGAGAACGTCGAGCCGCGGAAGACCGGGTTGAAGAAGCCGACGGCCAGCAGCGCGAAGATCGCGAACGCCGCGAGCGTCGGGACGCCCCGGCGGCGATGCCACGCGCTGGTGGGGACCGGGTCAGCGGTCATCGTGGCGCTCAGAACGGCAGCCCGTCTTCGATCTCCGAGAGCAGCGGCGCGTCGGCGTCGCGCTGGGAGAAGACGGGCTCGACGTCGGCGGGCCACGCGATCCCGACCTCGGGGTCGTCCCACTTGAAGCCCTGCTCGACGGCGGGGTCGTAATAGGACGACACCTTGTAGACGACGTCCGCGACGTCGCTGAGCACGAAGAAGCCGTGAGCGAAGCCCACCGGCACGTAGAGCTGGCGGCCGCTGAGGTCGTCGAGCTCGTGCGACTCCCACTCGCCGAAGGTCGGCGAGGCGCGGCGCAGGTCGACGACGACGTCCAGGATCCGGCCGCGGGCGGCGCGGACGAGCTTGCCCTGGCCGTCGCCGACGGCGAAGTGCATGCCGCGCACGACGCCGCGGCCGGAGCGGCTGTGGTTGTCCTGCACGAACGTCTCCGCGACGCCGGCGGCGGCCCAGTCGCCGGCGCGGTAGGTCTCCACGAAGAAGCCGCGGGTGTCGCCGAAGACCTTGGGCTGCAGCAGCAGCGGGCCGTCCAGGCGGGTGTCGATGACGTCCACGGGCACGGCGCGCAGATTGGCAGATTCCCGCCGCTCAGGCGGTGGCGACCGCGCGTTCGGTGCCGAACGCGGACAGATCGGCGAGCAGGTCGCGGATCACGCGCGGCCACACGCGCGACGCGCGGAACTGGCGGCTGAAGTGGTGGCCGCGGATGCGGACGCGGTCGTAGGCGTCGGGCTGGGCGACGAGCTGGTGGACGCGCAGGTCGAGCTCGTACTTGTCGGCGACCTGCACGTAGTGGATGCCCGGGTCCAGGCCGAAGCGCGGGTCCAGCGGCTCGGAGAGGACGAGCTGGCCGGCGGCCATGTGGACCAGCGTGCGGCTCTCGAAGGTGACCAGCCACCGGTCGTTGCCGAGCGCGATCCCGACGTCGCTGGAGGCGAGGACGTCGCGCAGCTCCCGACCCATGAGCGCGTGCGCGTAGTGGGGGAGGTCGAACTTGTGCTTGAGCCCCAGCAGCGCGTCCTCGCGGTGCATCGTCGGGTGGCCGATGTAGACGATCCGCGGGGGATGGCGCGAGGGCCGCGGCGCGCCGTAGAGCCCGTCGGCGACGGGCAGCGGCATCGAGCGCCAGGTCGGCAGCAGCGCGGTCGCCGCCTCCCAGCCGAGCGGGTCGGCGCAGATCGCGCGGTCGACGTTGCCGCGGTCGACGCGGCGCAGCTCGGCGAGGTTGTAGTCGAGCGTCGGGTGCGAGCTGCGGCCGGCGCGCGGCAGCGCCTCGGTGACCATCCCGACGACGGGCGCGGCGATGGAGTCCATCGCGCCGCGCGGCAGCGCGTCGGGGCGGAAGACGACGACGGCGTGCGGCCGGAAGCGGTGGAGGTCGTCGAGCAGCCGGGCGACGTCCGGGCCGCCGCGGAAGTCGACGAAGCGCGGCGTGACGCCCGCGGCGGGGCGGTCCATCGCCGCCTCCTCGAAGTACGTGCGCTGGCCCACGAACGCCACCCGCAGGGGCGCGCCTTCCGGCGGAAGCGGGTAGGGCAGGGCGGGGCGCGGCACGCGTTCGTACGATACGGGGCCGATGCGCGTCGCGTTCGTCCTCCAGGATCTCCAGCTCTCCGGTGGCGTCGGCGTCGCGGTCGAGCACGCCGTGCAGCTGCGCCGCGACCACGGGATCGACGCGCGGATCGTCCTGACGCGCGCCGAGGACCACCCGCGCTGGCGCTACCGCGGGCTCGACACGGTCCCGGTGCACGACTTCGCGAGCGCGCTCGCGATGGACTGGGACGTCGGGATCGCGACGTGGTGGCAGACGACGTCCTCGCTCTTCCACCTCCAGGCGGGCCGCTACGTCTACTTCATCCAGGCGCTCGAGGACTCGGCCTACCCGGCCGGCGCGCCGGAGCGCGTCGCCGCGGCGCTGACCACCGCGCTGCCGGTGCGGTTCGTCACCGAGGCGCGCTGGATCGCCGACATCGTGGAGGACCTGCAGCCCGGCACGCGCGCGCTCTACGTGCGCAACGGGATCCCGAAGGACGTCTTCGCGGGGCCGGCGGCGCCTCCCGTCGCGCCCGAGGGCGCGCCGCTGCGCGTGGTCATCGAGGGCTCCTCGGGCCTGGCGCTCAAGGGCGTCGACGACGCGCTCGCCGCGGTCGCCGCGATGCGCGAGCCCGCCTACGTGACGTGGGTCTCGCCGAACGCGGAGGCGATGCCCGAGGGCGTCGACCGCGTCGTCGGCCGCCTCAGCCACCCGGAGATGGCCGAGCTCTACGCCGACCACCACGTGATCCTCAAGCTCTCGCGCGCCGAGGGGATGTACGGCCCGCCGCTGGAGGCGTTCCACATGGGCGCGACGGTCGTCACGACCGCGGTCACCGGCCACGACGAGTACGTCCGCCACGGCGTCAACGGGCTCGTGGTCGGCTGGGACGACGTGCCCGGCACGGCGCGCGCGCTCGACCTGCTCGCCCGGGACCGCCGGCTGCTGCACGAGCTGCGCGGCGGCGCGCTGCGCACCGCGCGCGCGTGGCCGGACTGGCGGCAGTCCTCGCAGGTGATGGCGCTGGCGCTGCGCCAGGTCGTCGCCGAGCCGCCGCCCCCGGCGCGCGGCGCGGGCCTGCGGCTCGCCAGCGAGTTCGCGGTCGTGCAAGCCGAGAGCGAGCTGGCGGCCAAGCGGATCGAGATCGGGATCGCCGAGCAGCTCGAGCTGCGCGGCGAGGCGGCCTACATCTACGGCGTGCGCGTCCGGCGGCAGTTCCACCGGGCGCGCGGCGTCGCGGCGCGCTTCGGCCGGCCGGTCAAGCGGCTGCTGCGGCGCTAGCCGCTAGCCCAGGAAGAGCTCGTGCGCCGACTTCGGGTGCACGTCGCTCTTGGCCGGGCGCCAGACCGTGTTCGGCGCGACGTCGCGGCTCACGACCGTCGCCGGGCCGAGCCAGACGTCCTCGCCGATCGTGACGTCGTTGACGATCGTCGCGTTGATCCCGAGGAAGCAGTTGTCCTTGACGGTGACGCCGCCGGCGACGCAGACGTGGGAGCTCACGAAGACGTTGTCGTGGATCGTCGAGTGGTGGCCGATGTGGTTGCCCGACCACAGGATGCAGTTGCGGCCGATCGTGACGCGCGGCTGGATCGTGTTGTCCTCGAAGACGAAGGCGTGCTCGCCGATCGTGGCGCTGCGGGAGACGAAGGCGTGCGAGGAGACGTAGCTCGCCAGCGGGTAGCCCTTGGCCTTGGCCGCGTCGGAGAGGCGCGTGCGCAGGCGGTTGAGCTGCGTGTAGACGAGCGCCGCGTAGACCGCGTGGTCGGCGGGCGCGTAGTGCTGCTCGAGCTCCTCGAACGGGACGACCGGGAGGCCGAGGTACTCCGAGCGCTCCAGGTAGGCGGCCTCGACCGAGAAGGCGACGACCTCGTAGTCCGAGTCGTAGGTGAAGTACTCGTGGGCGATCTCGGCGAAGAGCCCGTCGCCGAGGATGATGAGCTTCTGCGGGGTGGCCACGATCGCCACATTAGCGCCGGCACAGGAAGGCCTCGGTCTCGGCCAGCGCCTCCGGCGTGCCGATCTCGTGGAAGCGCTCGGTGGCCTCGTAGCCGGCGAGCGCGCCGCGGCGCGCGAGCGCGTGGTAGACGCCGGCGAGGTCGGGGTCGGCGGGCGCGGCGTCGAGCGCTTCCGTGGTGAGGACGCCGAGGCCGTAGTCGATCCACCGCATGTCGGCCGTCGGACGATGCTTGTCATAGGCCTTGACCTGACCGCCGGCGTAGACCGCGTTGCTGACGTCCCAGCGGTCCTCGTTGCGCAGGACGGTCATCAGCGCGGGCTGCCCGCTCGCGCGGTGCGCGGCGTCCACGGCGGCGTAGTCGATGCGCAGGTACGTGTCGCCGTAGAGGACCAGGAAGCGCTCGCCGAGCAGCGGGAGCGCGGCGCGGATCGCGCCGGCGGTGCCGGCGAGCGTGGGCGGGTCGTAGGCGTAGGACAACGCGATGCCGAGCCGCTCGGCGCCGAGCGCGGCCTCGATCCGCTCGCCGAGGTAGCCGACGCAGAGCACCGCGCGCGTCGCGCCGGCGCGCGCCAGCAGCCGCAGCTGATGGAGCAGGAACGGCTCGCCCGCGACGGGCAGCAGCGGCTTGGGCGTGTCGGCGACGGTCGCGCCGAGCCGCGTGCCGAGGCCGCCGGCCAGGATGCAGACGGGCGCGAGGCTCACGCGCGCTCGCCCCAGTCGTGGCCGCGCTCGGCGGGGAGGATGCGGCGCAAGGTGTAGATGTCGGTCCCGTCGAGCGCGGCGGCGCGCCGGTCGAGCTCCTCCCACGGATCCCAGACCGCGCTGATCAGCCGGCCGCTGATCCCGTCGCTCGCGCGCGAGCCGAGGAACGCGGCGAGCTCGGCGGCGCGCTGCGGGTCGGCCCCGCCGCTCTCGCGCTGGCGCAGCGCCTTGGCGTGCTGCTCCTCGCCGACGACGTCGGGCCCGGCGTCGAGGAGCTCGTCGAGCATCCGCGTGTTCATCGCGCCGGGCGCGATCGCGTTGACGTCGATCCCGTCGGCGAGCAGCTCGCCGGCGAGCGTCTCGGCGAAGCGGACGACGGCGGCCTTCGAGGCGGCGTAGGCGGACAACATCGGCATCGGCGCGGTGGCGCCGCCGCCGGAGAGCTGGACGACCTTGCCGCGGGGCGAGCGGCGCAGGTGGGGGAGGGCGAGCCGCGCGGCGAGGACCGACCCCATCAGGTTGATCTGGATCGCGCGCGTCCAGTCCGCCCAGGCGACGTCCTCGACGCGGCCCTTGGGACCCCAGACGCCGGCGTTGTTGACGAGGATGTCGAGGCCGCCGAGGCGGTCGGCCGCGAAGGCGACGAGGGCCTCCACGTCCTGCGGCTCCGCGACGTCGGCGGTGGTGGCGTGGAGCTCGCCGAGGCCGGCGAGGGCGTCTTCGGCTGCCGCGACGCTCGCGGCCGTGCGCGCGCAGAGCGCGACGCGCGCCCCGGCGCGCAGGTAGGTCCGGGCGATCTCGAGGCCGAGGCCGCGGCCGGCGCCGGTGAT
>JAOPZG010000082.1 GCA_025964215.1 Conexibacter sp. | reverse complement strand
CTCCACGCCGCGCACGCGTCGCTCCTCGCCGACCCGGCCCGCCGCACCGCCCTGGCCGCCGCAGCGACCGAGGCCGCCCGCACCACCTACGCCTGGGACGCCATCGCGCAGCAGCACCTCGCCCTCTACGCCGCGCTCGGGCGCGCATGAGGCGGTGGTCGCCCACGCCGCGTCCCTCGCCGCCGTGCGCCATGCTCACTCGCTCGTGCGACGGGTGACGTTCTGGATCTCCGCGGGGCTGCTGGCCTGGGCGCAGGTGGGCTACGGCGTGGCGCTCGGCGCCGTGCGCCGCACGGTGCGCCAGGCGTGGCGGCCGACGTTCGCCGACGCGGCGCTGCCGTCGGTCTCCCTGATCGTCGCCGCGCACGCCGAGCGCGACGTGATCGCCGCGAAGGTCGCCGACGCGCTCGCGCAGGACTACCCGCGCGACCGGCTGGAGGTCGTCGTGGCGTGTGACGGCTCGACCGACGGGACCCCGGAGGCCGCGCGCGCCGCCGGCGCCGACGTCGTCCTCGAGCTCCCGCGCGGGGGCAAGGTCGCCGCGCAGGACGCCGCGGTCCGCCGCAGCACCGCGGAGGTCGTCGCGTTCTCCGACGCCAACGCCCGCTGGGAGCCCGATGCGCTGCGCGCGCTCGTCGCGCCCTTCGCCGACGACCCCGAGATCGGCTACGTCTGCGGCCGCGTCACGTTCGTCAACCCCGACGGCGGCACGAACCAGGAGGGCGTCTACTGGCGCTACGAGATGTTCCTGCGCGCTCGCGAGTCCGACCTCGCCTCGGTCACCGCCGGCAACGGCGCGATCTACGCGACGCGGCGCTCCGCCTACGTCGAGGTCGACCCCGTGATGGGCCACGACCTCAAGTTCCCCTTCACCTTGGTCCGCGCCGGCTGGCGCTGCGTCGAGCAGCCGCTGGCGCGCGCGACCGAGCGGATGGTCCCCGACGTCGAGGGCGAGGCCGCGCGCAAGCGGCGGATGATGAGCCACGCGTGGTCGATCGTCCTGCACGGCGGCCTGCTCGACCCGCGCGGCTGGCCGGCCAAGTACACCATGATGATCGCCAGCCACCGCTGGCTGCGCTACTTCGGCCCGGCGCTCCACGTCGTCGCGCTGCTCACCGCGCCGAAGGCCCTGCGCCGCGCGCAGCTCCTGCTGATCGCCGCCGTGTTCGGGCCGAGCACGGCCCGACCCTTCCTGCTGGGCAAGTACTACATCCTGACCCAGGGCTCGATCGCCCTCGGCCTCCTCGACCACCTGCGCGAGGGCACCGCCGCCGGCTGGGACGCGCCGGAAGGGACCCGCTGAGCGCGTGCCCGAGCCGCTGCGCCGCATCTTCGACGTCCTGGTGAGCGCGACCGTCCTGCTCGTCACCAGCCCGCTCGTCGCCCTCGCGATCCTCGCGATCCGCCTCGAGTCCAAGGGCCACCCGATCTACCGCCAGCACCGGATCGGCAAGGACGGCGCGTCCTTCGACGTCCTCAAGCTCCGCACGATGGTCTCCGGCGCCGAGACGATGGGCGCGGGCCTCGCGGTCGACGACGGCGACAGCCGCATCACCCGCGTCGGCGCGCTGCTGCGGCGCACGTCGGTCGACGAGCTGCCGAACCTCGTCAACGTGCTCAAGGGCGAGATGTCGATCATCGGCCCGCGCCCCACGGTCCCGATCCAGGTCGCGCAGTACACCGACCGCCAGCGCGGCCGCCTCGCGGTCAAGCCCGGCATCACCGGCTGGGCGCAGGTCAACGGCCGCGCGTCGCTGCCATGGCCCGAGCGCATCGAGCTCGACCTCTGGTACGTCGAGCACGCGACGACGCGGTTGGACATCAGGATCCTGTGGCTGACGGCGCGGATGCTCGTCACCGGCCACGGGCTCTACAAGGGCGAGACCGGAGGATGGGTGGACCCGTCATGAGCAAGGCCGTCATGTTGACCGGCACGGGCAAGCGCTATGACATCGTCAGCGCGTTCGCCCAGCACGCGACCGTCGTGGCGTGCGACCCCAACCCGCTCGCGCCCGCGCAGTACGCGGCGAGCGTGCGCACGGCGGTCCCGCTGATCAAGGACCCCGACTACGTCCCGGCGCTCCAGCGGCTGGTCGAGGCGCACGACGTCGGCGCGATCGTCCCGCTCACCGACCTCGACATCGACGTCCTCGCCGAGGCGCGCGCCGACGGCCGGCTGCCGCAGGCGCTCGTCCCGGACCTGGCGATCGCCCAGCAGACCTACGACAAGTTCGCCTGCCACGAGCTGCTCCAGCGCCACGGCCTGCCGTCGCCGCCGACGGTCCTTCCGGGCACGGCCGAGCCCGAGTCCTTCCCCGTGATGGTCAAGCCGATCCACGGCTCGGGCGCGCGCAACATCTTCGTCGCCAAGGACGCCCGCGAGGCCGCGTTCTTCGTGGACTACATCGACGAGCCCGTGATGCTCCAGCGGCTGATGGACGGCCCCGAGTTCTCCATCGACTGCTTGTCCGACCGCGACGGCCGCTGCCTGAACGCGATCCCGCGCACGATGCTCGAGTCGCGCGGCGGCGAGTCGATCAAGGGCACCATCATCGCCGACGCCGAGCTGATCGAGCTCGGCCGCGAGACCGTCGAGGCCTTCGGCGTCCGCGGCCCCGCGACCGTCCAGGCGTTCCGCGACAGGTCGATCGGCCTCGGCATCACCGACGTGAACACGCGCTTCGGCGGCGCGTTCCCCGCGCCGGTCTACGCGGCGCGCCCCGGCCGCTCCTACCCGGAGCTCATCGCCCGGATGGCCGACGGCGAGACGCCCGAGCCGCACGTCGGCGACTTCGCCGCCGGCACCACCTTCACCCGCTACTTCTGGCAGCTCGAGCTCGACGCCGAGCTGCGGCCGACCGGGCGCGACATCGTCTCGCCGCCCGGCCCGCCCGCACCGCGCTGACCTACGGGATCAGCTCCGGGCCCTTGTCGACGAAGCGGTCGCGGAAGGCGCGCAGCGCGTCCCACGTCTTGTCGGTGACCGTCGTGCAGCCGATCAGGTGCGTCCACGCGGTGGCCGCGACCTCGTAAGGCATGTTGGTGTTGTTCTCGAACAACAGCATGTGGTAGCCGTTGGCGCCCTTGACCGGCTCGTTGAAGAGCGCGTTCAGCTGGTCCTGGACCACCTTGGGGGCCTTGGGCGAGTACTGCAGCTCGATCCGGCCGTGCTCCAGCGTGTGGACGAAGTTCTCCTTGTCCGGCGTGTTGCCGGGCGCGTAGACGCCGTCCTGCGCGGGCGTCGGGCGGTGGTTGCCCGAGGTCGGCGGGTTCGTCTTGTAGCTGTTGTTGACCGCCGTGTCGGAGGGCAGGTGCGTGCGGCCCTCGCTGGTGAACGTCTTGAACGTGCAGCCCGAGGCCTTGACGGCCGCGTCGAAGTTCGTGGTCTTCCGCGCCGGGATCTTGGCGCTGCCGTAGGACGAGCCGGCGTCGGCCTTGCTGCCGCCCCCGCCGCTGCTGGCGATCGCGGCCACGACGGCGGCGATCGCCACGAGGCCGATGACGGCGCCCGCGACGAGCTGGAGCCGTCGCTTGCTCGCGACCTTCCCGGCCTCGGCGGCCTCGCGCTCTTCGCGCTCGCGACGGCGGCGCTCCTTCTCCTCCTGGCGGCTTGACACGCGCGAGAGCGTAGCGGCGCGAGCATGAAGGGTGCGTAAAGCAGTTGCCGGAGCGGCTGGGAGCTACGACGCGACGCCGGTCGCGCGAGCGCCGCGCGTGCGTCCGCCGGCCTTGCGGCGCGGCTTCCAGCAGTGGTCGAGGAACTCCGCGATCTCGGTCGTGAGGCGCTCCGGCGTGAGGCGCATCTCGAGGATCGAGTCGGCGCGCAGCAGCCGGGCGTCGGGCAGCTCCTCGACGAGCGCGTCGGAGTCGCTGAAGGGGTGGACCGGGTCGCGGTCGTGGCCGATGACGAGCGCCGGCGCGGCGATCGTGCGGCGGATGTCGCGGTGCGGCGCGACGCGGCCGAAGAACAGGCCCTGGAGGACCGCGGCGCTCGGGCCGGGCTGCTGGCGGACGGTGTCGAGCAGGACGTCGGGACCCCAGAGGCGGCTGGTCGGCAGCTTGCGCGTCGCCCAGGAGACGCCCTTCATGATCGGCTCGCCGAAGGTCAGCGCGCACATCAGCGGGGTGAAGGCGATCCCGCAGCC
>JAOPZG010000057.1 GCA_025964215.1 Conexibacter sp. | reverse complement strand
GGCCAGACGGCTGGCGTCGCGGCTCGTCGTGGCCGAGCTGCGCGAGACGGTCGCGGCGGTGCGGGTCGCGGCGCGGACGCTGACCAGCGCGGAGCTGGCCGAGCTGCGCGCCGAGGGCCCGAGCGGCCCCGCGGTCCTCGCCGCGAGCCTCAAGGCGCTGACCCGCGCGCGTGCCGACGGCGGCGGCCCCACCGCCTTGACGGCCGCGCTGCTCGACCTCGCCGCGGCGGCGATCACGTGGCGGGAGCGGATCTAGGACGACGATCCGCTCCCGCCCGTGGGTGCTCCAGATGCCTAAGCGGCGGCGGGCTCGGCGAGGCCGGCGGCCTCGGCGAGGGCGGCGGCCTTGTCGGTCCGCTCCCACGTGAAGTCCGCGTCGTCCCGGCCGAAGTGGCCGTAGGCGGCGGTCTTCTGGTAGATCGGGCGGTGCAGGTCCAGCGCCTCCCGGAACGCGCCCGGGCGCAGGTCGAAGAACTGGTCGACGAGCTCGGCGATCTTGCCGCGGCCGACCTTCTCGGTGCCGAAGGTCTCGACCATCACGGAGACCGGGTGCGCCACGCCGATGGCGTACGCGACCTGGACCTCGGCGCGGTCGGCGAGGCCCGCGGCCACGACGTTCTTGGCGACCCAGCGCGCCGCGTAGGCGGCCGAGCGGTCGACCTTCGACGGGTCCTTGCCCGAGAACGCGCCGCCGCCGTGGCGGGCGAAGCCGCCGTAGGTGTCGACGATGATCTTGCGGCCCGTGAGGCCCGCATCGCCGACGGGACCGCCGATGACGAAGCGCCCCGTCGGGTTGACGAGGAACTCCTTGCGCAGCGCGTCGGCGTCGTACAAGTCAGCCGGGAGGACCGGCAAGACCACGTTCTCCCAGAGGTCGTTCGTGATCTGCTCGCGCGTGGCGTGCTCGGCGTGCTGCGTGGAGATCAGCAGCTTCTCGATCGCGACCGGCTTGCCGTCGCGGTAGCGGACCGACACCTGCGTCTTGCCGTCGGGGAGCAGGTAGTCGAGCGTGTTGTCCTTGCGCACCGCGGCCAGGCGCTCGGCCAGCTGGTGGGCGAAGGTGATCGGGGCCGGCATCAGGTTCGCCGTCTCGTTCGAAGCGTAGCCGAACATCATCCCCTGGTCGCCGGCGCCGGCGAGGTCGAGCGCGTCGGTCGAGCCGTCGGAGCGCGCCTCGTCGGCGGCGTCGACGCCCTGCGCGATGTCGGCGCTCTGCTTGTCGATCGCGTTCAACACGGCGGCGGAGTCGGCGCTGAAGCCGAGGTCCGCGTCGACGTAGCCGATCTTGCGGATCGTCTCCCGCGCGATCTCCTGGATGTCGACGTAGGTGTTCGTCGTGATCTCACCCGAGACCACGACCAGGCCCGTGTTGACCAGCGTCTCGCAGGCGACCCGCGAGAGCGGGTCGTCCTTGAGGCAGGCGTCCAGGACGCCGTCGGAGATCTGGTCGGCGACCTTGTCCGGGTGACCCTCGGTCACGGACTCGGAGGTGAAGAGGTACTCGTTGTCGGCGTAGCTCATGGCGTAATAAGGAGGGAGATCTCCGCGGTGGATTCGCTGCTGCTGCCGGAGGTGCTGGCGCCGATGGCCCGGACCTTCTGAAGGTCGGCCTTGGCGGACCGGTAGGCGCTCGATGTGCTCAAGCCGGTCTGCTCCCCCAGCGTCAACAGCCTGCTGAAGTCCAGGAAGAGTAGCGAGGACACCAATTCAGGGTGATTCCCGACTGACTTTCGCCAATTGTCGAGGTCCGTGAGGTGCTTGCCGCCGGCCTTGACGGCGGCGATCCCCTTGGGGCTGGTGGACACGGCGACCTTGCCGTCGAAGACCGCGGAGGACAGCGTCTTGCGCACCGCGGCCGGCAGGCCCGCGAGCTCCCGCCGCGCGGCCGCCTCGTCCTTCGCCGCGGCCAGCAGCGTCAGGACCGGCGCGGGCGTGGAGGACGTCAGGATGATCGCGACCTCGCCCGGGAAGACCTTCGCGAGCGGCTTGTCGAGCGTGCCGACGAGCGGCTTGAGCGCCGCCGAGCTCGAGCCCGCCGCGGCGAGCAGCCGGTTCAGCGCCGGCGCGAGGTTGCTCACGCCGAGGTAGGCCATGGCGTTGGCCGGCACCGCGCCGGCGAGCTCCGGGTGGAACGGCTTGAAGCCCGTGCCGTCCTTCGCCGCGCCGGTCGCGAGCTTCGGGTCCAGCTGCGACTTCACCGTCAGCTTCGCCTGGTCGCCGGCGGCCGTGAGCCCGAACGCCGCGCCCACCAGCGTCGCCTGATCGAAGAGCGTCCCGGCCGCGCCGAGCAGGCCGCCCTGCGGCGCCAGCAGCCGGCGCACGCCGTCGGCCGAGAGCCAGCCGTCGGCCACGCGGTTCGCGGGCAGCTTCGCCAGCTCCGCCTTCGGCCCGGGCGCCTGCGCCAGCGAGCCGCGCCCGCCGGCCTTCTCCAGCTTCGCCGCGAGGTTCAGGCTCTCCGGCTGGCCGATCGCCAGGAACGTGCCGACGTAGGTCGAGCTGAGCGTCCCGCAGCCGCGCTGCTTGGCGCCGGGGTGCGCCTTGCCGGTGTCGACGAGCACGAGCGAGCTGGCCCGCGAGCCGCCGCCGGTGTCGAAGATCGCGAGCGCGGCCTCGTCGGCGGTCTTGAGCGCCTTGGCCGCGAGGTCGCAGCCCGGCGCCTGGAGCCGCGAGACGATCGAGTCGCGCAGCGCCGCCCAGCTCGGGAACCTCCCCGCGAGCTTGGAGGCCGCCAGCGTCTCGGAGCGCCCGTGGTCGGTGGAGAGGTGGACGTAGACGAGCGCGTCGGCCGGGACGAGGCCCGCCGCGGCGCTCGCCGGCGGCTTGCCCGAGCTCGTCGAGCCTCCCCCGCCCGCGAGCAGGACGACGACGACCACCACGGCGACCACCAGCGCCACGCCCGCGCCGAGCGCGACCTTGCGGCCGCGGTCGGTCAGCGACAGGCCGCGCGAGCGCGGAGCCTCAGGTGCCTCACTTCTCATCCCGCTGCTTGCGCTCCTTGAAGTCGATGATCAACGGGATCCCGTCCATGCCGAAGCGGGCCCGCAACCGATTCTCCACGAAGTAGGCGTAGTCGCGCGTCACTCGGTTGCGGCTGTTGACCTGGATCGCGAAGCGCGGCGGCCGGGTCTCGAACTGCGCCATGTAGAGCATCCGCAGCCGGCTCCCCTGCTTGGCCGGCGGCTGGCGCTCCTGCACGACCTCGGCGATGAAGCGGTTGAGCTGCGGCGTCGGGATCCGCGTCTTGACGCGGTCGCCGAGGATCACCGCCTCCTTGAGCAGCTTGTCCACGTTGCGGCCCGTGAGCGCCGAGACCGTCAGGACCTTCGGGCGCAGGCGGATCTTGTTGTTGACCCGGGCGCGCTCGTGGTCGAGGGCGTCCTCGTCCATCGGGGCGATGTCCCACTTGTTGAGCACGAGCGCGGTCGCGCAGCCGGACTTCATCGAGAGCTCGGCGATCCGCAGGTCCTGCGCGGTCACGCCGTCGTGCGCATCGCAGATGACCAGCGCGACGTCGGCGCGCTCCACCGCCCGCTGCGAGCGCAAGGTGGTGTAGTACTCGACCGACTCCGACACCTTGCTCTGCCGCCGCATGCCCGCCGTGTCGACGACGATCACGCGGCGCCCGTCGATCTCCATCGGGAGGTCGATCGCGTCGCGGGTCGTGCCGGCGACGTCGGAGACGATCACGCGGTCGGACTTGAGGAACTTGTTGACCAGCGAGGACTTGCCGACGTTCGGCCGGCCGATCAGCGCGAGGCGGATCGTCTCGTCGTCCTCGGGCTCGAAGTCGCCCTCGGGCAGCAGCGCGACGACGCGGTCGAGCAGGTCGCCGGTGCCGAGCCCCTGCGTCGCGCTCACGGCGATCGGCTCGCCCAGGCCCAAGCTGTAGAACTCGGTCGCCGACGGCACGTCCTTGACCGAGTCGATCTTGTTGGCGACCACGACGACCGGCTTGCTCCAGCGGCGCAGGAGATCGGCGAGCTCCTGGTCGCCGGGGCGCGCCGGGTGCTGGCCGTCGACCACGAAGACCGCGAGGTCGGCGTCGGCCATCGCGGCCTGCGCCTGCTCGCGGATCGACCCGGCCATCGGGTCCTCGTCGAAGAAGTCCATGCCGCCGGTGTCGATCAGCGTGAACTGGCGGCCGTTCCACTCGCACGGCACCTCGTTGCGGTCGCGCGTGATCCCGGGCGCCTCGTGGACGACCGCGATCCGCGACTCGCTGAGGCGGTTGACCAGCGAGGACTTCCCGACGTTGGGGTAGCCGATGACGGCGACCTTCGGTCCTGCGACGCTCATCGAACGGCTCCTACTCGGTCGACGATCCGCGCGACGACCTGCTCGACGCTCAGACCGGTGGTGTCCAGCGGCTCGGCGCCGGGCGCCGGCTCCAAGGTGGTGCGGCCGTGGCCGGAGTCGCGCTCGTCGCGGGAGAGCAGGTCGGCGGCGACCGCCTCCGGGTCGGCGCCCAGCTCGGCGGCGCGGCGGCGCGCGCGCTCGGCCGGATGGGCGGTCAGGAAGACCTTGACCTCGGCGTCGGGCGCGACGACCGTGGCGATGTCGCGGCCCTCGGCCACGTAGTCGCCGGCGGCGATCAGCGCGC
>JAOPZG010000039.1 GCA_025964215.1 Conexibacter sp. | reverse complement strand
GCGAGCCGGCGCGACCGCGGCGGTCGTCGGCCGCAGCGCTGACGACGTCGCGGCGGTCCTTCGCCGGGCGACCGAGGATGGGAGGCTCAAGCGCCTCGAGGACGCCGCGCCCGGTATCGACACCTACGCCCTCCCGGACGCGGCCGGCGTCCTCGGCCGCCGCGACGCCGACCTCGTCCTGGCAGCGTCAGCCGACGCCGTCCGCCGCGCCTTCGCCATCCGCGACAACAAGGGCGGGCTCACGCGCGCGACCTTCGAGGAGCGGCTCGGCCCGCTCGCCCACGTCCCCGCCCTCATCCGCGCCGCCGGCCAGGCCCGCCCGCTCCTCGCGCCCCACGCCCAAGGCGCGCCCTGGGTCGACGCGCTCCGCGACGGCGCCCTCGCGCTCGCGATCCAGAAGCCGGGGATCCGCCTGCGCGTCCACCTCGCGACCGACCCCACCAAGCTGCAGCCGGCAGACCTCCCGATCGCGCCCGGCGCCCAGCCGCCCCAGCCCGCGCCGGGCGCGCGTCCCATCGACCTCGCGCTCCGCGACCCGGCGCAGACGATCCGGACCCTCGACGCGACCAAGGACGCCCTCGACGTCCCGTTCCTCGCCTCGGTCAAGAGCGCCCTCGACACCCTCGACTCCGTCAAGGGCCCGCTGAAGACCTTCGGCGGCATCGACGTCGACCAGATCATCGGCGAGCTCACCGGCACGATGACCGTCACGCCGGAGCGCGCGAGCACGATCGCGATCCGCGCCGAGATGACCGGCGGCGGCGAGCTGCGCACCGCGCTCGACCGGATCGCCGCGGTGCCCGACGTCGCGCTGAAGCTCGCGGGCGTCGACCTCAACGTCCAGCGCAAGGGCGACGCCTACATGATCACCGACAAGGGCAAGGCCACCATGAAGCTGGCGGCCCTCGGCAAGGTCCTGGTGATCACCAACGACCTCGGAGCGGGCCTCCAGGCGATCGCCGACCGCAAGCCGCAAGCCGCGAACGCGAACAGCGAGGGAGCCCTCTCCTTCCACCTCGCCGGCCCCGCCCTCCAGGACCAGCTCGTCACCCGCCTGCACCTGCCGGACCTCGCCCGCCTCGTCCTCGGCGGCTTCGGCGACGTCGACGGGACGGCCCGCGCTGAGCGGGGTGGCGCCGACCTCGACGCCACCCTCGCGCTCAACGACTAGGCCAACGCGCTACTGCCCGAAGGCCATCACCTGATGGATGCCCGACGGCTTGTTGGTGTACTGGATCGTGGTCAGCGGCAGCGGCGAGAACGAGATCGTCGCGGCCTTCTCCGTCCACTTCGCGGGATCCGCGCCCTGCTTGGCCGCGATCGTCTTGCCGGCGCCGGCGAGCGCCGTCCACAGCTCCTTGGAGCACCGGGAGACGCTGCCGTCCCCGCAGTACTTCAAGTTGTACTTGCCGCGGACCTTCTGCCCCAACTCGGTGCGCAGGTCCTTCCACATGTACTGGTGCCAGCCGCTGTACTGACCGCCCGGCGGGAGGTCGAAGCGGCTGATCCGGCCCTCGAGCTGCTTGCACAGCCCGCTGCCGAGCCGGTCGCACAACCCGGCGTTGGTGATGGCCTGCCAGGCGGTGTCGAGCATGACGGCGCCCGGGTCGTCGATGTTGCCGTCGAGGTTCGCGTCGACGCGCGAGCCGCCCGCGTCATGCCACTTCTGGAGCGCGTCGGCGACCTGCGTCGCCTGCGCGCTCGGGGACTTCCCGCGCGCGAGCACGGCCTTGAGCGTCGGCCAGAGCTCGACGATCCGGACGTCCTCGGTCGCCGCGGCGTTGGCCGAGGCCAGGACGTTGGCGAGCGTCGCCTTCGGGTACCGGGCCAGCTCGCCCTTGAGCAGGTCGACGCTCTGGATGCCGCCCTCGTTGCCGAAGCGGTCGTCACCGGCCGGGAAGTTCGCGGCCGGCTTGTTGTTCCAGTTGACGATGTAGCCGGACGCGGGGTCGATGACCTGCGGGTGCTTGGCCGCGGGCAGCTCGCCCTTCCACTCGTACTTGCCGCTGCCGTCGACCGGGAGGTCGCCGTTGACGCCCTTGGGCCGGATCGGCAGCGCGCCCGAGGTGTAGAACGCCGACTCCGTCGCGCTCGCGTAGAACGAGTTGAACGTCTGCGGCGTCTTCTCCGCGGCGTGGACGAAGTCCTTCGCGCTGTGCACGCGACCGAACGTCATCTGCTGGTTGAACAGCTGGTCGACCGTCTCGCGCCCGTAGGAGGAGCGCTTCTGCGACAGGGCGACCTGCTTGCCCGTCTGCTCGTCCTTGGCGTAGCCGATGACCGGGCCGTGCACGGTGCGGTAGAAGACCGCGTTGGACTTGTTGCTGCCCTTGGTGATCGTGCCGGCGTCGATCTTCTCCATCGGCAGGCACTTGCCCTTGTAGGAGTACTTGACCTTCGAGCCGCCGCAGAGCTTCTCGGCGTAGGTGTCGATGATGTCGGCGCCGGCCGAGGTCAGCGACCACGCGTAGTCGGTCCCGTGGCCGATGAGCATGTACCCCGGGAACGGCGCGGAGGTGACGCCCTCGACGTTGATCGACGGGCTCGTGAGCTGCATCTCCATCGTCAGGCCGGGGTAGTTGAACCCGATCTGCGGGCCGCCGACGAACAGCGGCTTGCCGGTCGCCGAGTGCGAGCCGGAGACGATGAGGATGTTGCTCGCGAGCTGGCGCTTGCCCACAGAGGCGGCGGTCGCCTTCGCGGCCTTCGCGCCGGGGAGCTTGATGAACGTGTTCTTGAACGTCCCGCGCTTGATGCGGACCAGCCCGGAGGGCTTGCTGACGCTCACGTCGGTCTGGTTCGGATGCGGCTTCGTCGTCGTGACGCTCGCCTCCGGGTCGTTGCGCGCGCGCAGGTCGGTGAACGCCTTGTCGCCGGTCTTCGCGCCGAACTTCGCGCGGAGGCTGTCGAGGAAGAGCGCGTTGTCGACCTCCTGCCCGCCGCCCTCGCCCAAGAACTGGGACTTGATGGCGTTCAAGGCGTAGATGTCGGTCCGCGTGAAGGGCGGCGACGTCGGCTGGGCCACCTGCATGCGCGCGTTGATGCCCGCCAGGTAGGTGTCGATGTCGTCGAGGAGCTGCTTGCCCTGCGCGCCTTGGGCCTCGATCGACTTGGTCTGGAGCGCGGTCGCCGCGTCGGAGACCTTCTTGGTCGGGGTGTAGTTGTACAACCCGAGGACCAGGTTGATGGCCGGGACGCCGGGCATGTCGATGAGCCCCGCGATGCCGTTGTAGCGCGCCTGGTTGAGCAGCAGCGACTGGTCGGTCGCGACGGCGTAGCCGGCGCCGAAGATCGCGCCCGCGTCGGTCGGGCTGTAGATGTGCGGGACGCCGTAGGTGTCGCGCTTGATCGTCGCGCTGACGGCGCCGGCGCTCGGCGAGACGCCGCCGACGGTCTCGGTCGTCACGAAGGACGGGTCGGTCTCCGGCAGCAGCGCCGCGGACTTGTAGTAGCCGGTGCCGTCCGTGCTCGGCTTGAGCACGTCGTCGGTCACGTTGCGGAACAGCGGCGTGATCCGGTCGTACATCTTGGCCTGCGTGTCGGCCGGCAGGATGCCGGGCGCCGAGGCCCACGGGACGCCGGGCGCCTCGTTGCCGTGCGGCACGATGTTGAGCGTCGTGTCGGCCGCGGCCGACGTGACGGGAATGGCGGCGGCGAGCGCAAGCGTCGCGGCCAGGATGGCGCGCTTGGGATGCAGCACCTTGGACCCTCCTCGTTAAGCAGCGCGCCCGCCGAGAGGTGCCGGCGCGTGGGACGGGTGGGACAGTACTTGACGAAGTGTCAACCGGCCGCACCTGCGCCACCACGGCGCACGCGGCCGGACCGCGCCCGCCTACTTGTCCCAGGCCTGCAGCTGCGGCAGCGGGTCGATCGGCGCGCTGGACTTGTCGCGCCGCCACCCGCCGATCCAGATCTCGAAGTGGAGGTGGGGGCCGGTGGCGTCGCCGGTCTGGCCGACGCGGCAGAGCTGCTGGCCGGCCGCGACGGACTGGCCGACGGTGACGGCGAAGGTGTCCTTCTGGCAGTGCGCGAAGAAGAAGGAGCGGCCGTCGGCGGCGTCCTCGGTGAGGTAGAAGCCGGCGGCGCCGGCCTGGTAGTCGCGGGCGACGATGACGCCGGCGAGCGGCGCGACGACGGGCAGGCCCTCGGCCGCCACGACGTCCTGGCCCTGGTGCTGGTGGCCGGTGCGGCCGGCGCCGAAGCCGGCGTCCGCGCCGCCGAAGGTGTGCGCGCCGACGACGGGGAAGACGCCGTCGTCGGTGACGCCGGGGTTCGGGGTCGCGACGGCCG
>JAOPZG010000020.1 GCA_025964215.1 Conexibacter sp. | reverse complement strand
GAGGTCGACCCCCGGCTGGTCGAACAGCAGCCCCTTGATCCACTCGCCGACCGCGAGGATGTCGCCGAGGGCCAGCTCGGCCTCCGAGAGCTCGTCGCCCACCGGCGTCAGCTCCAGGAGCCGGCGGCGCTCAGGCTGCTCGCCGGCGCCGTAGTTCATCCCGAACACGTCGAGCGTCAGGGGGGTGGCGAGGTCGCCCTCGGCGGGCATCTCCGACCAGCCCATCGTCTTGGGGTAGCCGTAGTCCTCGCGGCCCGACAGCAGCGAGATCGGGTTGTCCAACATCATGGCCGCGCAGAACATCCCGAAGTCGCGGCCCACGACCTCGTCGCCGTCGTCCTCGACCCGCACGACCGGGATCCAGAACCCGACCTGCGGCTCGCGCACCGCGCCCATCGAGTGCCACGGCTCGAGCGTCGGGCGGATCGCGCCGACGACGCCGTAGGTGACGAGCACGTTGTCGCCGAGCGGGCGGTAGTCGACGGCGCCGCCGGTCGGGCCCTTGAAGACCCGCTGGCAGAGCGCGTCGAGCTTGGCGTGGTCGGCCTTCAGGCCGAAGACGTACAACGTGGTGTCGTCGCACTGCAGCGGGCCGGGCGCGGAGCCCAGGCCGCCGAACTCGACGTAGGGGGGAAGTTCGCTCATCAGTCAGTCGCGCTCCAGCCAGCCTTCGGTTCCGGGGACCACCGCGGGGCTCCCGCTCAGGTGCTTGGCGGCCAGCCGGCCGGAGGTGACCGCGGCCTCGACGCTGCCGCCGCAGATGCCGTTGCGCGTCCAGTCGCCGGCGAGCGCCAGGTTGGACGGCGCAGCCTCGCCCGGGCGCAGGCGGAAGCCGATCGAGCCGGGCGGCGTGAGGACGTAGCGCTCGCTGCCGAAGATGTTCGCCCGCCAGTACTGGGCCTTCACGCGCTCCTCGCCGGCGCCGCCGCTGCCGTCGAAGAGCAGGTTCCAGTCGAAGGCGGGGTGGGCGGGATCCGATCCGGCGGCCTTGGCGCCCGGCCACAGGACGAGCGCCTTCTCGCGCAGGTGCTCGACGCCTGCCGCGAAGGCGCGCGCGGTCGCCGCCTCCTGCGTGTCGCCCGGCGGCTCCTCCATCGTCCCGCAGAGGTAGCCGAGCGAGACGACGCCGTCCTGCGCCGGCCAGCCCTCGCGCGGCAGCAGGTGCGACATGTCGCACAACGTGTCCAAGGGCTTCAGGTAGGCGCCGGCGACCATGCCGAGCGGGTCGTCGCCGAGCGCCTCGGGCGGCTTGGTCATCCAGACCTGGAGCGCCTGCGTGGCGACGGTCTCCGCGTGCGCGAGCATCTCCGCGAAGCGCGGGTCGGCGGCGGCGAGGCCCTGGGTGATCGGCGGCAGCGAGGCGACGGAGATCCCCAGCACGACGTCGTCGAAGTCCTCGCCGAGGCGCAGGACGTGCTCGGGCGCGTCGGGCACGCTCTCGCAGGCCTCGAACCGGATGTCGCGCAGCTTGTCGGCACCGCCCACGAGCTGGTCGTAGAGGGGCTCGGCCGGCCAGCTCGGCAGGCCGCCGGGATCCGGCTCGAGCGGCAGGTACTCGCCGGCGCCGGCGAGCTCGGCTTGGCGGCGGACGGTGATCCGGTCCACGAGCTGCCCGTCGGGCGTGACGCCGACGTCGGTGATCTCGTGGAAGAACTCGAAGCGGACGCCGCGGGCCCGCAGCGCCTCGTACATCGGGGCGAAGATGGCGTCGCCCATCCCCGCCTGCATCTTCCACATGAGCGCCCCGCGGTAGCCGAGGCACATGCGCAGCATCGCCTGCAGCGCCTTGCCCGCGGCGAGGCAGGGCTGGTCGCGGTCGCCCGCGCGGTAGGCGAAGCAGAGCTGGTAGAAGGCGCGCAGGATCGGGGACTCGGCGAGCGTCTCGGGCCGCGCGTCGTGGGAGGCGAGCCACGCGGTGAGCTCGACGTCGTCGACCTGGCCGAAGCCGCCCTCGTCGATGTCGTCGAGGCCGTCGACCAGGATGCCCCGGAAGACCGTCGCGGTGAGGTCGAAGGTCATGGCGTAGCGGTCGCCGTCGGTGAGCTTCCAGACGACGTCGACCAGCACGCGCAGGAAGCGGCAGATCAGCGGCTCCTCGGCGTGGGCCCGATCGGCGCCGAGGTGCAGCAGCGGGCCGGCGAAGCGCATGAACGCCTCGAAGAGGTCCTCCAGCCCGGAGTCGCCGTCCTCGTCGCCGAGCAGCTTCTCGAGGCCGAGCAGGAAGCCGTCGAGGAACGTGTCGAGCGCCTTGAGCGACAGCGAGGCGTGCTCGGGCGGCTCGACCAGGCGCAGCGTCCGGATCGCGTCGTGCATCAGCCGGTGGAGGTCCGGCGGCTCGGTCGCGATCCCGGGGACGCCGTCGTTGGGCGGGAAGTGGAAGCGGCGCGGGATCCAGCGGTGGTCCTCGGTGTCGTCGCAGAGGACGACCTCGTCCATGGGGTGGAAGGCGTCGCGCCAGGTGCGCAGCGGCGCGCCCTCGGGGCGGTCGAGCTCCTCGTAGACGCGGCGGATCACGTCGAACGCGTTCTCGTAGAAGCCGAACCAGACGTGCAGGCCGTGCTCCTCGATGCGCTGGGCGCCGCCGCCGACGTCCCTCCGTCCGCTCGCGCCCTTGCCGCCCAGGCGCCAGCCGAGTTGATGGACGGTGACGTCGTAGCGCTCGCGCAGCTCCGGCGTCGCCGTCAGCTCGAACGCGGCGGCCAGACTGCCCGCCCCGCCGCCCAGGATCGCCACCCGTCGCCGCTCGCTCATCCCCATGAGGGCCGCGACGCTATTCGACGGCGGCTCCAGACACAACCGTTCCCCGCTCAAAGATCCAACGTGGTCGATCGTTCGCTCGCTCCTGTGAACGCCGTTCCGTCCCGATGAACGCCCTGGTGGTGCACGGAGCCGAATGACCGATGCTGGAGACCGCCATCATGACCACGAACATCGTCGTACCTGCCGACGGCTCCCCCGCCGCCGAGGCAGCTGCGTGGTACGCCGGTGCGGTGGCCGAGGCGCGTCGAGGCACGGTCCATGTCGTGGCGGCATGGGAGCCGCCGGGCGCTCGCGCACAGGAGCTGGCACGGACGCTGGGTCGTCGGGCCGAAGTGGACGCCGTCTTGGCGGACGTCCAGGGCGCGCTGAGCGCTGCTGGCCTGACGGTGAACGGCCACGTCCGCCGGTGCGGGCTGGTCGCGGCGCTGTGCGCGGTCGCCAGCGAGCATGATGCCGAGCTGATCGTGGTGCCCGCGGGATGGACCTCGCTGGCCCGCGAGCTGCGCTGGCGCGCGAGCTGTCGCGTGGACATGCTGGTGGTCGACTCCGGTCGCCATCCGGGCTTCCGCCCGTTCCCCGTGGCGGTGGCGCGCTAGCTGGAGCTACACCGTCCGGCCGGCGGTCGGCGTCGAGTGGCGAGTTCAGGCGCCACTCGACGACGAGCGCTGAGTCGGGCATCAGCTCAGCTCGAGCGTCCCCAGGAAGCTGATCGACTCCTCCGGCGTGCGGCCTCCGTGGTCGCCGCGGAAGTGGAGGTGGGGCTGGTCGCCGTCGCTCGCCAGCCAGGCCGTGCGGCCTGGTGCGGGGAGGACGCAGACCGGTGCGAGGCGCTCGCGCAACCGTGGGCCGATGGCGCCGGTGAAGAGCGTCTCGGAGCGGTGGACCGTGGCGTGGTCGCCGAGGGCCTCCGACAGCGCGGCGATGGTCGTCTCGACGGCGTCCTCGCGGACGTGGAGGAAGAGGTCGCGGGCGGAGCCGGCGGGTGGCGCCTCCAACACGCTCGACAACCCCGGCCAGAGGACGTCGACGAGGTCGAGGCGGTCCGGTGAGACGTCGAGCTGGCCGTGGTCGGCGGTCACGACGAGCGTCGTGTCCTCGAGCGCCGGCGCCTCCGGCCCGAAGAACGCCGCGTAGACGGCGTCGAGCGCGCGCAGGCACGCGTCGTCGAACTCGGGGCTCGACGGGCCGTGCGCGTGCCCCACGGCGTCGATCTCGTCCCAGTAGAGGTACGCGTAGCACCGGTCCTGCGCGGCGACCGCGGCAGCCAGCGCGC
>JAOPZG010000011.1 GCA_025964215.1 Conexibacter sp. | reverse complement strand
GGTGCGCGAGGCGGTGCTGGAGACCCTTCCCGAGTCGGCACGGCGCGCCTTGCAACGGCAGGCCGCCGACGTCCTGATGGCCTCTGGCGCGTACCCCCTTGAGGTGGCCAACCTCCTCGCCGCGAGCGCGGAGCCTGGCGACGACGTCGCGGTGGCGGCCATCCGCCGGGCCGTCCACGACCTGGGCCCGTCGGATCCCGGCGCGGCCGCCGACCTCGGCCGTCGGGCACTTGACCTCTCGGCGCTCGACGATCCCCATCGCGCGGAGCTGGCTGCGGAGACGGCGCTGCTGCTCTTCGCCGCCGACCGGGCCGCCGACGGACAGGCCTTTGCCGACGCCGCGCTCAAGGGGGCGCTGGCACCCGACCAGCAGGCCGAGATCCTGCTCAGCATCGCCCAGATGTACCCGGTGTCGGCAGACGTGCGCGTAGCCAACGGACGCGCCGCACTCGACCTGGCGGGTGTATCGCCGGCGCTTCGCGCCCGGCACCTGGCCTGGTTGTCACACAACTTGCTCGGCGCGGGGCGCGTAGCCGAGGCGCGCGACGTCATCAGCAGTTCCGCACGCGACGTCCGTGCTGCCGACGACGACGCGGCCACCTTCCGGATGGCGGTGGCCGCCGCCACCCTCGCAGGCATCGACGGACGATATGCGTCCGCGCTGACCCAGCTCGAACACGCAAGTTCCAGCGGTGCGGGCCGGTTCGACCCGTCGCTCGAGGTCACGCGCTCCGACGTGCTCGCAGCGACCGATCGCATCGACGAAGCGCTCCAGCTCACCGTCGACGGCCTGACCGTCGCGCAGCACGACCGCCACGCCTACGCCATCCGCGCTTGGGAGCAGTACCGGGGACGGCGCCTGCTGGAGCTTGGGCGCCTCAGCGACGCCGCCGCCGCGCTCGAAGGAACCTTGGCGGTCGACTCGCTCGAGCAGCCCGTCCATGGCGCCGACGCGCCGGCCGTCGTCGCGCTCGGGCGCACCGCCCTTCACGTCGGTGACGATCGTCTCGCGCGAAGGTGCCGCCAGATGGCGCAGAGCATGCTCGACGACGGGCCGCCCGAGGTCCGTCGCCACGGCGCGTGGCTGCTGATGCTCCAGGCGATCGCCGGCTCCGATCCCGGCGGCGCGCGCACGGCACTCGATGCCCTTAGCGAGGACGGCTCCGTAGCGATCCTGCCGCAGCTGAGGTCCGACCCTGTCGACGAGGCGCAACTGGTCCGCGTCGCGCTGGCGATCGGCGACGAGACTCTCGCCGAGTCAGCCGTCCGGGCCGCCGAACACCGGCACGAGCTCAATCCCGACGTCCGCTCACTCGCAGCGACCGTGGCGCACGCCAGGGGGCTTCGCTTCGAGGACGTCGGTGAACTCGCGACGGCCACCGAGCTGTTCGCCGCCGCCCCCCGGCCGCTGGCGCACGCCTCGGCACTGGAAGACCTCGGCCGCTGCCAAGTGCTCCGAGATGAGCGCGCAGCAGGCATCGAATCGCTCGGGGCGGCGCTTGAGATCTACGCCCGATGCGGCGCCGCGTGGGATGTGGCCCGCGTTCGCAGCCGCCTGCGCGCCCTCGGGATTCGCCGCCGCCTGACCCAGCCGGCACGCCCGGCCCGCGGATGGGCCGGGCTCACGGAGTCCGAGCTTCGAGTAGTTCGGCTCGTAGCCGAGGGCCTCACCAACCGCGACGTCGCCGCGCGGATGTTCCTCTCGCCACACACCGTGGGCATGCACCTCCGCCACAGCTTCGCCAAGCTCGGCATCAACTCGCGGGTCGAGCTCACGCGCATCGTCCTCGCACACGACACGCGCAACCCACCGCCGACGTGAGAATTGTCGGTCCGCGTGCTGTGGTCAGCCACACCACGCGGACCGCGCAGCGTCGCTTAGGAGCCCTTGACGAAGGCCAACAGATCGGCGTTGATCTCCGCGGCACGCGTTACGCACATGCCGTGCGGGGCGCCCTCGTAGACCTTCAGGGTGGCGTCGGAGACGATCTCGACCGACTTCAGCGCTGCGTCGGCGATCGGCACGATCTGGTCGTCGTCGCCGTGGAGGATCAGCGTCGGGACGTCGAACTTCTCCAGGTCGGCGGTGAAGTCCGTCTCAGAGAACTGCTTGATGCACTCATAGGCGCCCCAGATGCTGCCGGCGATGCTCTGCAGCCAGAACTGGTCGATGACGCCCTGTGACGCCTTGGCGCCTTCCCGGTTGTAGCCGAAGAACGGCTGCGCGAGCTCGAGGTAGAACTGCGCGCGGTCCTCGATCATGCCGGTACGCAGCCCGTCGAAGACGTCGATGGGCAGCCCATCGGGGTTCGCTTCGGTCTTGAGCATGGTGGGCGGCACGGCCGAGATCAGCACCGCCTTGGCAAGGCGGTCGGTGCCGTGGCGGCCGATGTAGCGGGCGACTTCGCCGCCGCCGGTCGAGTGGCCGATCAGGATCGCCTCCTGAAGGTCCAGCGCGGCGAACAGCTCGGCCAGGTCGTCGGCGTACTGGTCCATGGTGTTGCCGTCGGAGGACTGCTCCGAGCGGCCGTGCCCGCGCCGGTCGTGGGCGATGACGCGATAGCCCTCATTGACGAAGAACAGCATCTGGGCGTCCCAGGCGTCGGCCGTCAGCGGCCACCCATGGGCGAAGACGATCGGCGTGCCTTCCCCCCAGTCCTTGTAGTAGATCTCCGTACCGTCGTGGGTGGTGATAGTGCTCATGCTTCGGCCCTCGCGGCCTTGAGGATGACCTTGCTGACGGCGCCGGGCTGGGAGACCAGCGAGACGTGGGATGCCTTGACCTTGGTGACCTTGGAGTGCGCGCGACCGGTCATGAAGACCTGCTCGGCCGGCGGGATCAGACGGTCTTCGGTTCCGATGACGGCCCACGACGGGATCGTCTTCCAGGCTGGCGCGGTCGACTTGTCGGTGAGCGCATTGCTGGCGAGCGGGCGCTGGATCGACGCCAGCCGGGCCTTGATGACCGTGCTGGTGTCCTGCGCGAAGTTCTTGCTCACCGCGTCGGGCGTCAGGTACAGGTCGACGGCACCGGCGGGCGCCCCGGGGAACGGAGCGACAGCGAACGAGGTCTTCGGGTCGAGCTGAGAACCCGGCCGGGCAGCCGTCAGCTGGCCGGCGGACTCGCCCTCGTCGGGGATGAAGGCGTCGATGTAGACCAACGCCTTCACGTTGGCGTTGCCGGTCGCGGCGTCGGTGATGACGGCGCCGCCGTAGGAGTGCCCGGCGAGGATGATCGGCCCCTTGATGGATTTCAGGTAGGCCGCGATGTACTTGGAGTCGGTGTCCAAGCCACGCAGGAGATTCGGCGGCGCGTTGACCGTGTAGCCGGCGTGCTGCAGTCGCTGGATGACTCCAGACCAGCTCGAGGCATCGGCCCAGGCGCCGTGGACGAGGACGATCGTCGGCTTGGCCGCCGTCGCGGTGGCGTGACCTCGGGCCTGGGTCAACGGGGCAAGGGCAAGGAGAAGAACCGCGCCGGCGAGCAGCGCCAGAGTGGCGGTCCGGACCCGGCGTACGGGTCTGTCGATGTTGTACATGCTGGCCTCTTTCGGAGGTGGGGAGCGAGACACTCGACAGGCTCCCGCGCCACTGCGCCGGCGAAGGGCGCGCTCACGCGGAGATCACGGTGTGGCCGTCCACACCTCCGGCCGCGTGCCCAGCCACACCACGACCTCCGTGCCTCGCTCCTTCCGGCCCTCGGAGCCGCGCGAAACACTCGCCGTATGAGTGAAGAGAGCTACACGAGCGCACCCAACCTCAGCGTGGAGGCGGGCAACGGCATCACATACGCCTACCGGCGCGTCGGCCGAGCGCGTGCCGGAGCGCCGCCGCTGATCTGCCTCCAGCACTTCCGCGGCAACCTCGACAACTGGGACCCGCTGCTCATCGACGAGCTTGCGGCGAACCGCGAGGTGATCGCCGTCGACAACACCGGCGTCGGCCTCAGCTCAGGGACTGTCCCGCGCGACGTCACGACGATGGCCCGCGACGCCATTGCGTTCCTCGACGCCCTCGCCCTCCATGAGGTGGATCTCCTCGGCTACTCGCTCGGCGGAATGGTCGCCCAAGACTTGGCGCTGCTGCGCCCACGCCAGGTGCGCCGGCTGGTGCTCGCGGGCACCGGCCCGCAAGGCGGCGGCGAACTCATGCACGGCTGGATCCCCGACGTGGCCGCGATCGCCAACGCGGAGACCTACGAGCCCGAGGCCGTGATCCGCTTGTTCTTTGCCATCAGCGAGACGAGCATCGCCCGCGGCCACGCCTACCTCCAGCGCTTCGTCTCGCGTACCGCCGAGAGCGACCGTCCCAACGGGCTCGAGGTGCGCGATGCCCAGTACGACGCCATCGTCGCCTGGGGCATCCCGGACGCATCGAAGCTCAACCGCCTCGCCGGCATCACGCAGCCCACCCTCGTTGCCAACGGCGACAACGACACCATGATCCCGACCGTCAACTCCTACATCTTGGCTCGAACGCTCCCGAACGCCCGGCTCAAGATCTTTCCCGACGCGGGGCACGGATTCGTGTTCGACTGGCCTGTCGAGTTCGCCGACACCATCACGCACTTCCTGGCCTGAGGCGCCAGCCTGGGACGTAGCTCCGCGGCACGTCCGTCAGGGATCACTGCTCCGAGGGTCCGTCCTAGGTGCCGCTGCGGCGTTGGTGCGTGGACGTGGGCGCACGTCGCGGTGATCCGCATCGCCTCGAGGTGTCAGCACCGCCACCGCTGCCGCGTCCCGGATCGTCGCGGTTGTGGCGCTCGTGCTCGCGGCCTAGCGGGCTTCTGTACCAGCGTCGCAGCGCCGCTGATGAGGCGATCGGTTCAGTAGACTCAGCATAGGTCCTTCCCCCTGTGGTGGGGTGTAGATGTGGCCCCGATCGCCTCAGGCGGTCCCCGCGTTCGCCCAGTCGACGGTCGACCGCGCGATGCTCAACGGGCTCATCATCGAGTGGCCTCAGGCTTAGCCGCCCCGGCGATCCTCGCCATGCGGGGGTCACTAACGTCGCTCCTTGTGGAAGTCGCTCACGTCGCGGACAGCGGCGACCCAGCCGCGCACCCACACGTAGCCGTTGGACACGACGAGCACCGCAAGCACGGCCCACCACGGCCAGCCGTCTACGGCAGGGATGGCGGCAGAAGCGCGGGTGAGGTCAGCCCCAGTCATCGTCGCTCAGAGCTTGAGTTCGGCGTCGATTGAGCCCCGCTTCTGCTCGGCCCCTTCTGTCCGAGTGCACAAATTCCAGTACATCCGACACCTGCTCTGATCATCAGGCACGCACTGGGCTGAAGGTCCATCAGGTGAAGCGGCGCAGGCGACATGTAGACGCCCGTTCGGCTTCCGCACCAGAGACCTGAACTGATGTGCGCGCGCACCATCCGACCACGACAGCACGGAAGTTGACCGACGTGGGCTGCGTCGGATGGACTCGCGAAGAACGTCGCAGATGTCGGACCGACGGGCGCGTTGCCGCTCAGCGTGGCGCGGCTACTTCCGGGCGTGGGCGATTCCCGCCGGTGCGCGGTCGCGGGGAGGCCATCCGGGTCGCCCGCGATCCTGCGCCGAATGTCCGAGGACTACGGTCGCCACCGTCTCGCTGGGCTTGCACTCGGTCAGATCGAGCAGGCTGAGAACGATCCGCGCAGAGCCGACGCGGTTGGGCTCCGTGACGCCTTCTACGCCGCGACCGGAGAGGCTGAGAATCTGCGGTTCCTCGCGGAACTCGGGCTCCGGAAGGTCAGTGCGCAGCCCGTCGACCACCAGGCCAAGTGGGAGCAGGCCTACATGGCGCAACTGATGATCGACGGCGACTTCGCCTACGTCAACGGCATGACCCTCGTCGCGATCTACAGCGCAGTCGACGCCATGATCGAGAGCATGGTCCCGTCTCGTGTCGAAGCCATCATCGCCTTGCAGGCGCTAGCGATCCTCGACCAACTGGGCAGTGAGCTGGACAGCGCGGAAGCCGAGCGGCTGTTCAAGTCCGCGATGGCTAGTGTCCAGATGTCCGAGGCGCTAGCGAAGCTCGTCAAGAAGGCCGGCCGCGTGGGGTCCGGAGGTCTGAGCCGCTACGAGCGACACCTACAGGTCGCCGGCCTTGCCAACTTCCCTGATCGCGAGTTCCCCGACGACCTCGACGTGGCCCTGAAGGAGATCGGCGCGCTTCGAGACGTCGTGGTACATGGCGGCGCCAAGGTCGACGCGAAGGCGGTCGCTAAAGCTCCAACGCTTCCAGAGCGCGGCTACGCCGAGGGATCGTTCGTTCGGATAGGACGAACCGACTACCGGACCTACTCAGCCGCGCTGTACACCTTCGCTGAGGAAGTTCTCGACCGGATGCTCTTGCAGGTCGGGCAGCGTCGCCCGAACCATCTCGCGGCGTGGCGCGACAACGCGACGCTCAACGCTTAGGACCGCGTTGGCCTACTTGCGCGCTCGCGCGGCGTAGTCTTCCTTGCTCACAGGTGGACGCTAGTCGATCTTGCAGTGCACGGCCAGTGCACACCCCTTCGTCTAACGGAGTTCAACCCGGCCGCCGACTCCGCCCCGATCCCCATCGTTCACAAGGGATTCGCGACGCCGGGGTTGCCCTCGGTGGCCCCGTGATCTCGCTTCACACGCGAGAGGTCGCAGGTTCGAAACCCGCCGCGCCCATCCTGGAAGGCCCTGCATAGCGGGGCCTTCCGTCGTTCGGGCCTCCGGTGCCGAGAACAGCAAATCCCCTGCTTTGGCCGAAACGTTGGCCGAAACTCGGGTCATGCGAGCAGGGTACCGGTGCTTCCCGCTCGTCGTGTCGTCTCGTAAGCGTGATCGAATTGCGGTCGTCTGATGCGCTCTCCCGTCGATCTCGTCGAGCTGCCGTTCACGTTCACCCAGCAATCGCTGCTCACCGAGCGATCCTTCATCAAGGAAGCGGGCACGCGTGACGTCAAGCTGACGCCAGCAATGCTCGAGGGCCTGCACCGCCTGCGGCTCTTGATGCCGTTGTTACGGATCAGCCGCGACCGACGGGAGATCCTGCGCGCGCAGCGCCAGAACCCGATGCTCGCTGACCAGATCTCCCATTGGGAGCACACTGAGTCCTGGTCGCTCAAGGAGGAGCGTCGGCGCGGCCATGTGCACGACGGTGTGAAGTTCATCGCGCGCGCCCGGCTGAAGCGGACGCTCGGGTCGAGGGAGTACGAGGCCAGCAGCTTCCTGTACTCGCCCCATCAGCTCATGTCGCTGCCGCGTCTCGTGGCCGGCCTCCCGTTCTTGTCGTACGCCAACGGCGTGGTCACGGGCATCGACACCGGCCGACATTGGCTGGAGTGGGAACAGTCTTTCGCCGCTACCGATCGCGAGACCGCGATTGCGGTGTCTGCCCTTGAGCCGATCTACCTCCCTGAGATCCTCCGGCGACTCTCCATGCCCGCGACTTCAGAGTTTGATCGCTACGAGGTCTGGCGTCAGCGCTTGAAGATCGGATCGCCGCTTCGCTGGCTCGGAGTCCGGCCGACCTGGCTCCGAGACACCGCGTCCCAGCTGTTGAGCAGAGCCGACCGCATAGATCCACTCGGCCCGTGGTTCGAGGTCGTTCGCGAAGCCTCACCCGATCGATGGAAGCTGCTGACAGGGCGGGCGCGAAGTGCGATCGATCTACGGATCGCCGCCGAGTGCTTGCTCCGTTACTACGAGCACTTGGCCAAGGAGGGCCGAGCAGAACCACTGCCGGCCAAGCCCGAAGGCCGGTTTGAGCGGTCCGACTTCGAGCATCGACTCCGCCCCAAGGGCGGCGTGGACGAGACGCTGACCCGCTTCGGACTGTCGCCGCATCCCGCCGTGCTGCTCGTCCTCGAGGGCCCGACGGAGATGCTCCTCGTCCCGCGAGTGATGGAGCTGCTCGGACTTCGGACCGACGACGACTTCATCAGCATCCACGACGCCGAGGGCGTGACCAAGAGCATCACCTCGCTGGTGGGCTACGCGATCAGCCCGCGTGGAGTCCCTGAGGAGAATGGCAAGTACCTCATGTTGTCCCGGCCGCCGACACGTCTCCTCAACGTGATGGACGCCGAAGGTCGGCTCGCCACGAGCGCAGGTCGAGCCAAGCGCAAGCGGGACTGGGTCGAGCGCATCGAACGAGCCTTGCCGCGCGAGCACCGCACGCCGCAGATGCGCGCGGCCATCGAAGATCTCGTCCACATCGACGTGTGGAAGCGCGACGGGAGCAGCTTTGAGTTCGCGCACTTCACCGACCAACAGCTCGGCGACACGATCGCGTCGCTTGACAACGCGCCAGGACGCCCATCGGCGGCAGAGCGAACCGTCCAGGTCGCCACGGTCCGCGAGCGCCAAGGCAACCTCAAGAGCGTGCTCAAGGGCATCTCCAAACCGCGCTTGGCCGACGCGCTCTGGCCGGTCCTGGAAGCACGGATCGAGGGAGCAATCACCCGCGGCACCCAGCACAAGATCCCGATCGTCAGGATGCTCGACCACGCGACCGAGCTCGCGCGCGGCGTGCCGAGGCAGGGTGTCCTGCTGCCGATCGCCGACTGACCACTCCTCCGCCTAGATTCCCTGGCGATGCTTGAGCTCGACGCCACGACACGCAGCCGACTCGTCGATCTCCGGCGACTGCTCCGCGATGGTCAGGCCCGCGCGCAGGATCGGACGCACTCCGGCCAACTGCTGGCCATCGTGCTGCTCGACGCCGCCTGCGAGCACGCCGTCGGCCTCGCGCTCGCGCACCGGAACGCCTCGCCCGGACGCAACGCAGAGGCGTCGCTCACGCAATTGGAGAACCTTGAGAAAGGTCGCTGGGAGGCTCGGGGCCGGAAAGGCGTCATCGAGCTCCGGAAGCAGCGCAACAACGCGATGCACCACGGGATCGGGTCGAAGGCCGACGACGTCGGCCGCTGGGCGCGCGACACCGAGGCGTTCATCGGCTCGACCGTGGCGCATGTCTTCGAGATCGAGATCGCGGACGTCGCGGTCGCCGACAGTGTCCGCGACGACGAGGTGCGTCGTCTCCTGCGCACAGCCGAAAGCGCCGTCGATGCAGAGGACTACGCCGAGGCCAAGTATTGGGCGGTTGACGCCTTCGAGGCCGCTCGCCGTCTGTGGACCGGACAGCGACCGAAGCCCGGCGTCCCTTGGTACGACCATCGCGAGGCGAACCTCCCCGAAGGTGTGCGCGTAGACCTCGAGCGCCTCCGTGACCAAGCCGAAGTCCAGCCCTTCGCCACCGATTTCGGCGAGTACCTCTGGCTCAAGGATCAACATCGCAAGTACCAGCGCGAAGCCCCAGTACCAGTTGACGACGCGCTCCGAGCGCTCTCATTCGCCACCGAGTGGATCCTCCGGTGGGAGGCGCACGTCGCGCGACGGATCGACCGCGAAGCCGAATGGCGCGACCAGCAGGAGCCACCCGCGTCAGGCAAGCCGGACGCAGCGCCGTCGGTCGTGAGCATCTCGGTCGCGCCAGATGCCGATGCCGCCCGGTTCGACCCCGCGATGGTGAGGATCACCGCACAACTCCAGGATCTGCCGGCCGAGCAGCGCGAGACGTGGCGGCAGCTCGCCGGGAACGGCGTCTCGGACCGGATCTCCGGTTTCGGTAGCCGCGGCGTAATCTGCGATCCCGCCGGTCGACTCTCCTTCCTGATCCCACTCGGGAGTGAAGGCACGGAGGTACTTGTAGATCGGATCATCGATGGCGTCGCCGAAGCAACCGTCCGCTGGCGAGAGCACTGCGCGATCGAGCGCGAAGTGGCCGTGGAGGCCGCGGCAATCCTGGCAGCGTGCCAAGAGGCGCTGCAAGCATGGATCGGTCCCAGCCGGCGCCTGCGGCAGATCGAGCTCGTTCCGGGACGGCGAGACGTCGTACGGATCTCCTACAACAAGATTCTCGACAGCAACGAGGCTCATTGGACGCGCAGGCTTCTTGAGGACGGCTACGGCGCCGGCCCGGGGATCAACCGCATCGACGTCGGCGACAACTGGGCCGACTTGCCACTTCCGGAACCTGCCATCGATGCGTCGGCCATCCTCGCCGAGGTGATGATGAAGCTCGACCAGGCCGACGACCGACGGGCGCGGATCCAGTCGGAGCTCGATCACTTCGCGTTGAAGCTGAGCACTGAGTTGAGCGGGCGACTCGGGGCAGCTAACGACCCACCTCCCAAGTGATGAGCGACAGCAACGATCCAACCGCCCAACACGTTCCGGGGCTTCGTCGTCCGCTGTATGCGACCCGGTTGCTCTCGGGCCTGATCGTCGCCAGCGAGGCCCCTCTCGAGCCGGTCGAGAAGGTCGGCGGCGAGCCCGACCTCCCGGGCGATCTGATTCTCGCTGCACCGACCGCCGAGGACCTCGGCCTCGGCCGACCAACGTTGCAGGACGCCATCGAGTTCATCCAGCAAGTGCCGTTCGGCGGAGCGATATTCCTGGCCTCGGTGCTCGCCGGCGACCTCTACCACCATGGCCGTGACACCGCGCGGCAGCTCCGCCTGGCCGCCAACATCTACCCGGCTGACGTCCTGCACGGCATCGAGCGCTTCATCGCCGACGCCCCCGCCTCACACGTCGTATTCGACCCGCGTCACGTTCACGCGCTCCAGCGACTCCTCGTTGTCCACGCGGCCGATGATCCGGTTCCCCTACGCGACCTGGTGGAACGCGAGGCCGTCCTCGTAGCCGGAGCGCTCATGGCGCTCGCCACGGCCCTTCCCACCGCCGACCCACCCGAGACAAGCGACCAAGTCCCCGACTGGCGCGGCTGGACCAGCTTCTTCACGCAGGCGGGAGGTTGGTACGACAGCCCATACATCCTCGAGGCCGTGGCACGCGCCTACACCATGTACGCCGAGGTGGCGTCGTCCGACGAACTGCAGAGCCATCCAGCCCGCAGCGAGGTTGATGAGCGACTGCGAACGATCTACGGCCTTGACCTCGCCGAACAGTTCGGTGCGGGACTGGCATGCGTGGCGATCAGCCGCGCCGCTGAGCCCGATGTGGAGCCCGGCGAACGACCCTCTCTCGCACCGGGGTTTCTCGGCACCGGACCATTTGCCGAACTCGAGGAGCGAGTCGTCGCGCTGATCAGCGCCACGCGCGAGGAACTCCGCGCGCGTGTGCTTGACGGCGGCGACGGCCCTGAGCAGATCGCGTGGGATCACAGCGCCCTGGAGGCCCGGCCATTTCTACGCCTTCCAGGGGGACAGATGCAGCTCATGTCGCCCCGGTCGCTGATCGCGTGGATGACGAGGGGGGCTGCACTACCGCCTGCTCGACGCAGCTGGCCACGGCCTGGACGAGACGGCGGCACGCAAGGCCCGCGGTCGGTTCTTGACATTCGCGGGCGCACTCGGCGAGCACTATGTGCGTCGCTTGGTTACGCACGCTCTGCGCTCCGCGTACCAGGCCGGCGCCGCACGGGTCCTTCCTGAAGTTGAGTTCCACGTCGGCAAGGATCGGCGCGACGGACCAGACGTACCGATCGACGCCGGCCCTGACCTGGTCCTCATCGAGGTCTACTCGGGTCGAATGTCCATCCCCGCCCGCACCGGCGCCGATCCTGTCGCGCTCGAACGCTTCGCCGACCGAGCCGTCGGCGCCAAGCTCGTAGAGCTTGCCGACCGAACGCGCGACCTGCTCGCCGGGCACCTCCGCTACGACGGCGTCGATCTCGCCTCGATCCGGCGCATCTTCCCGGTCCTCGTCCTCGCCGGAGACACACTTCCGCAGACCCCACTCTTATGGGGCCACCTTCGCGCCATCGCACCGACGGCATTCGTCGACGATGCACGGATGCAAGACCCGGTGATCTGCGACCTCGACGACCTCGAGCCCTTGCTGGCACTCGCCGAAGGCGGCCACCACTTCCCCGACATCCTTGCCGAGTTCCGAGAGTCGGACGTGGGCGAGTTCTCGCCCCGCAACTGGCTAGCCCAGACCCACGGATTGGACCGCCGCCCCAGCTACGTTGACCAGCAGTACCGCGCAGCCAGCAACCTGGTGCAGCAGCGGATGTTTCCGGGTTCGAAGCCGCTCCCCGAAGGCTCAGGCTGAGCCGCGCGAACGACAGCTGATTGACCGCGCCAGTCTCGCTCAGCGGCGTCAGCCGGAAGGCGCTCAGGCCCGAGACGTCGAGGCGGTCGAGGACGAAGAAGGCGCTGGTGGTCGCGTCGGTGAGCTGTGTCCGGCGGCCTTGGCGCCAGTTCCAGCGCCGGCACGTCACGCCGTGGTCGTCGCGCCAGACGACCTCCCCCGCGGTGACGCCTTCGATCACGCTGCCATCGCCGCGCGGGTCGAACGACTCTCCGCCGGACGCGACGGCCAGGTTCAGCGGTCCTTGAAGATCGTCGGCGTCCTCGCCGCCGACCTGCACGACGTGGCGTTCGGCTGCTGGACCGAGACCGACCCAACCATCTGGCTATGCGATAACCGTCCAGTTCTGTATGGTCGGATGCATGGCCGCCGTCGAAGCCCCTGTCCTCTCCCCGCGCGAGCGTCAGCCGGGCGGTTGCTGTGAGGTCACCGTGGTGCCGGACCTTGGTCCCGAGGAGGCGCTCGTGCTGGCGGTGCTGGTCAAGGCGCTGGCTGATCCAACGCGGTTGCGGATCGTCGATGCGCTGCGCAAGTCCGCGCCGGAGGCGGTGTGTCAGTGCGAGCTGCTGCCGCTGTTCTCAATGAGCCAGCCGGCGCTGTCCAAGCACCTCAAGATCCTGGTCAACGCCGGGGTCATCGGCACCGAGCGGCGCGGGCTGTGGGCCTACTACTACGTCCTCGAGGACTCTCTGAAGGAGCTGACCGCATGGCTGACCTGACCACCAACGCCTGCTGTTCGACCACCGAGCAGGCCACCTGCTGCGAGCCGTCAGATAAGGCCGCTTGTTGTGAGCAGAATGCAGCGGGCGGAACGTGCGGCTGCGCCGCCGGCGCCCTGGCGTCCGAGGGCGACGATCTCCGCGAGATCGTCCGGGCCAAGTATGCCGCCGCCGCGCTGGCGACGGCGGAAGCGCCGGTGAGCAACTGCTGCGGGCCGGTCCGCACGACCGATGCCGCGGGCAACCAGGTGTTCGGCAGCGCGCTCTATGCCGGGGACGAGAGCGGCGCCGCCCCGGCCTCGGCGGTCAACGCCTCGCTGGGCTGCGGCGTGCCGACCGCGGTGGCCGACCTGCACCCCGGTGAGACGGTCCTGGACCTCGGCTCGGGCGCCGGCGCCGACGTCCTCATCTCGGCCCAGCGCGTCGGCGCGACGGGCAAGGCCATCGGGTTGGACATGACCGACGAGATGCTCACCCTGGCGCGCGCCAACGCCGAGCAGGCCGGCGCGAGCAACGTCGAGTTCGTCAAGGGCCACATCGAGGACATCCCGCTCGCCGACAGCTCGGTCGACGTCGTGATCTCCAACTGCGTCATCAACCTCTCCGGCGACAAGCCGCAGGTCTTGCGCGAGGTCGCGCGCGTCCTCAAGCCGGGTGGCCGGTTCGCCGTCTCCGACGTCATCGCCGACGAGGACATGGACGACGCGACCCGCGCCGACATGGCACAGTGGACGGGCTGCATCGCCGGGGCGCTGACGCGCCAGGAGTTCCACGACACCTTGCTCGCCGCCGGGCTGACCGACGTCGAGATCCGTGAGACCCATCGCGTCCACGAGCACGCGGCCTCGGCGATCGTCCGCGCGCGCAAGGCCGCCTGAACGCCTCGACGGCCGTGACCCGCGTCGCCATCAACGGCTTCGGCCGCATGGGCCGCCTCGCCCTGCGGGCGGCATGGGGATCGCCGGACCTGGAGGTCGTCCACGTCAACGAGATCGCGGGCGGCCCGCAGACCGCCGCCCATCTACTGACCTTCGACTCCGTCCACGGCAGATGGGCCCATGACGTCGGAGCGTCGGACGACGCGCTGACGGTCGACGGCAAAGCCATCACCTACTCGTCCGACGCCACGCCTGACGCGGTGGCGTGGGACGACCACGGCGTCGACGTCGTGCTCGAGTGCACGGGCCGGTTCAAGACCATGGACTCGCTCGCGCCCTACTTCGAGCGCGGCGTCAGGAAGGTCGTCGTGGCCGCCCCGGTCAAGGAGGACGGCGCGCTGAACGTCGTCGTCGGCGTCAACGACCAGCACTACGACTCCGACGTCTACGACGTGGTCACCGCCGCCTCGTGCACGACCAACTGCCTGGCCCCGGTGGTCAAGGTCATCCACGAAGGCCTCGGGATCCTGCGCGGCTCGATCACGACGCTTCACGACATGACCAACACGCAGACCATCGTCGACGCCCCGCACAAGGACCTGCGCCGCGCCCGCGCCGCATCGGTCTCGCTGATCCCGACGACCACCGGCTCGGCGACGGCGATCGGCCTGATCTTTCCCGAGCTGCAGGGCAAGCTCGACGGCCTCGCGGTCCGCGTCCCGCTGCTGAACGCCTCGCTGACCGACGCGGTCTTCGAGGTCGCGCGTCCGACGACGGTGGCCGAGGTCAACGGCCTCCTCGCAGCCGCCGCTGCGGACGGCCCGCTGGCCGGGATCCTCGGCTATGAAGAGCGCCCGCTGGTCTCGGTCGACTACAAGGACGACCCGCGCTCGAGCATCGTCGACGCGCTCTCGACGATGGTCACCGACGGCACCCAGGTCAAGATCCTGGCCTGGTATGACAACGAGTGGGGCTACGCCAACCGGCTGGTCGATCTCACCCGCACCGTCGCCGCCCGCCTGTAGCGATGGCCCGCGCGCCCAGCGAGCGACCTGCGGGCGACCTGCGCAATTACGCGCTGGTCACCGGCGCCTACTGGGCCGACACGATCACCGACGGCGCCAGCCGCATGTTGGTGCTCTTCTACTTCAACCAGCTCGGCTACAGCCCGTTGAAGGTCGCGTCGCTGTTCCTGTTCTACGAGATCTTCGGGATCATCACCAACCTGGTCGGCGGCTGGCTGGCCGCGCGGCTCGGATTGCGCTCGACGCTGCTCGGCGGCCTCGGTGTGCAGCTCGTCGCGCTCGGCATGCTCGGGCTCGTGCCAGCCTCGACGTTGTCGGTGGCCTACGTCATGGTGACCCAAGCGCTGTCGGGGATCGCCAAGGACCTGACCAAGATGAGCGCCAAGAGCGCGGTCAAGCTCGTCGTGCCCGCCGACGCGCCGGGCGCGTTGTACAAGTGGGTGGCGATCCTCACCGGGTCCAAGAACGCGCTCAAGGGCGTCGGCTTCTTCCTCGGCGCGCTGGGCCTCACGCTCGTCGGCTTCCGCACCTCGCTGCTGCTGCTCGCGATCCTCGTCGCCAGCGCGCTGGTCACCGTCGTGGCGCTGATGCACGGCGAGCTCGGCCGCCCGGACGCCAAGGCCAAGTTCCGGCAGATGTTCAGCAACAACCGCGCGGTCAACGTCCTGGCTGCCGCCCGGGTCTTCCTCTTCGCCTCGCGCGACGTGTGGTTCGTCGTCGGCCTCCCGGTCTACTTCCACGACGAGCTCGGCTGGAGCTTCTGGCTCGCCGGCGGCTTCCTCGCCCTGTGGACCATCGGCTACGGCGCCGTCCAGGCCACTGCGCCGCGCCTGCTGCGCCGCACCGGCGCCGGCGGAGACCCAGACGGCGGCACCGCGACCCGCCTCGCGTTCGTCCTCGCCGCGTTCCCCGCGCTGATCGCCGTCGCGCTGGGCGCCGATGTCGACCCGACCGTCGCGATCGTCGTCGGCCTGCTGGCCTTCGGCGTCGTCTTCGCGCTCAACAGCGCGGTGCACAGCTACCTGATCCTCGCCTACGCCGATGGCGACAAAGTCGCAATGAACGTCGGCTTCTACTACATGGCCAACGCCGCCGGACGACTCGCCGGAACCGTCCTCTCCGGCGCGCTGTACCAGTGGCAAGGACTACAGGCATGCCTCTGGGCCTCTGCCGCGTTCGTGCTCACCGCCAGCGCGCTCTCGCGGATGCTGCCAGCTCGGGACCACGGAGCCGTTGCGGCGACCGCGATCACCTGACGGCGCCCTCGGAACACGTGGGCAGGACTGCGTCGACGCGCCGACGCCGGGCCGGCCGCCGCGGCGCCGACCCGCGTCATGGCCGCCGCGTGGCCCAAGCTCGCTCGTCATGGCGTGACGGCGCGGGCCTCGACCGGGCACGAGGCCCCGGCTGAAGCGCCCTCCCCGCGGGCGCCGCAGCTTCAGGCGGGCGGCTCCGGACGTTGGCTGGTGAGGTCGTGCGGGGGCCAGGGGCGAGACGAGCAGCAGCTCTTCAGCTGGACCCGCTTGGGGGCGCGCCAGCTCAGCAGGCCGACGACCAGTGCGAGAGCGACGAGGGCGAGGACGACGAGCACCCCGCCATGGTAAGCGCCACCGCACGCTGCAGCGTCGACTTCCTCGGCGGCAGGTCAGTGGTGATACGCGTGCATGACCGCGTGGCCCTTGCCGCGGGCGATGAGCCAGCGGTTGACCGGGAACGCGGCCCAGAAGGCGATGAACAACGCGCCGGCGAGCGAGCCCCAGAAGAGCAGGTCGCCGAGCCCGGCGTCCATGGCGCCGGGGATGACCAGGACGGTCAGCGTGTCGAGCAGCTCCATGGTGGCGATGCTCAGGGTGTCGGAGGCGAAGGCGAGCGGCAGCGCCTGGCGCAGGGAGAGGTCGGCGCGTAAGAGCGGCAGCATCGTGAGCGAGTAGCCGAAGAAGAAAGCGAGCGCGATCGAGGCGGCGATCGTCGTGCCGTTGGCCCATCCGAACGCGGTGCCGAGCACCAGACCGAGGATCTCGCCGATCGCGCAGCCGGTGAGGCAGTGCACGGTGGCCGAGAAGGCGGTGTGGTTGAGGCTCTGCGCCTGGTGGTCTGCGTGGTGTTCGGTGTGCTCGCTCATCGTTGCTCCTGTGCTCAGCCGCGGCGCATCAGGCGCCCGACGGCGGCCATCAGCTCGTCGGTCTTGGCCTGAGTCTCGGCGTCGTCTTCGGCGCCCATGACGCAGTGATTGGCGTGCTGGTCGAGGAGGCCGAGCGCGACCTTGTCGAGCGCGGCCTGCACGGCGCTGATCTGGGTCAGGACGTCGATGCAGTACAACGCGAACCGCGGCACGAGGTGCAGCGCGCCGGTGCAGCCGCCGAGCAGCGCGTCGCCGACCATGTAAGCGACCGCGAGCTCAGCGAGGCTGGCGAGGAGGCGGCGCTCTCGCTTGGGAAGCGCTCGATCGGCGGCGGACACGGTCATGACGGCGAGCGTTGGCGCTACAAGGACGGACCGACCTAAAGAATCCTCAGTGTCGCGGAGGAGGGCTATCCGCCGATAGCGCCCTTGGGTACCTTGACCCGCCCGCGCAGGATGTCCACGAGGACTGCCAGGGTCCGCCAAACGCCGAGCGCGCGCGGGAGGGCCAACGTGTCGGAGATCGCGTGGTCTTCGATAATCCGTCCGCCACGGACGTGGCTGATGACGATCCCGTGCAACTCGACCTCGCGGCCACGATTGGTGCCGTACAGCGTCCATCGACTGGCGACCCGGTCGCCCTGGGTGACCTGCTCGTCGATGTCGAAGCGCAGCGGACTGAACAACGACTTGTAGAACGCGATCGACTCCCGCCCACCCTCGTGCCCTCGGAAGACCATCCCGTTGACGTAGTCGACGAACTCCTCGTCGTAGAACTCCGCGATGCGATCGACGCTGCCCGCGCAGACGTTTTTGATCGCGTCGCGAGCGACCACCGCCTCGGGACTCAGCGTCTCTGTCTCCATGATGTAACGACCCTACGCCGGCTTCGCTGGGCAGCGCGGAGGTTCACGCCGTACAGCCGCACATCCGGTAGAGCTGTTCCCGCCAACGGTACAACGTCTGTTAGTTTGTACGTATGTCGGATGATCGCTGCGACCTCCTCTGTCTCGACCTCGAAAAGGCCGAGGCGTTGCGCGCGCGGGTGCTGCCGCTGGAGGCAGCTGAGCGGGCGGCGCGTGAGGCCAAGGCGTTGGCCGATCCGACGCGCGTGATGCTCGCCGCCGCGTTGGCGGCGACCGATGAGTTGTGCGTGTGCGATCTGGCGTGGATCTCGGGACGGGCGGAGAACCTGGTCTCTCACCATGTGCGCGCGTTGCGTACGGCTGGGTTGGCGTCCTCGCGGCGCGACGGCAAGATGGTCATGTACTCGATGACCGCGCGCGGCAAGGCGCTGCTGGCGACGGTCTCCGACGTGCAGGTGGCGTCATGACGCCGCCGATCGAGCTGCCGATGGCCGCGCCGGCCGTTGCGGACCCCGAGGTCCTTGAGCCGCGCGTCCCTGAATCTGCGGAGGTCCGTCGCTTCCGCGTGGACGGAATGGATTGCGCGGCGTGCGCCAAGACGGTGCAGAAGACCGTCGCGGCCATCGAAGGCATCGCCAGTGCCGAGGTTTCCTTCGGGACGGCGACGATGTTCGTCGCCGGTGACGCGCCCGACGCCGCCGTACTGCGCGCCGTCAGCCGCGCCGGCTATCGCGCCCAGCCATCCGACCGGGCGGCTGCCCAGGACGCTGCGCCGTTCTGGCGCCGCGACGTCCGCGCCGTCTCGACCTCAGCCTCGGTCGCGCTGCTGGTCCTAGCCGCTGCGGCGAGCCTCGTCTCGGCGCCGCGGGCTGTTGCCGAGCCGTTGTACCTGTTGTCAATGGCCGTCGGTGGCTGGTCGATCGCCCTCGCGGCGTGGGGCGCGCTCTTGCGCCGTTCGCTCGACATGAACGTGTTGATGGCGCTCGCCGCGGTGGGCGCAGTCGGCATCGGCGCCTACGCCGAAGGCGCCTGGGTCCTGGTCCTCTTCGCCGTCGGCACCGGCCTGGAGGCGATGGCGCTGGAGCGCAGCCGCCGCTCGGTCCGCGCGCTGATGGACCTCGCACCCGCCCAGGCGCGCGTGCTGGTCGACGGCCGCGAACAAGTTGTAGGAGTCGATGCCGTCGCGGTCGGCGACCACGTGGTGGTCCGTCCGGGCGAGCGCCTGCCGCTGGACGGCACGGTGGCCGACGGATCATCGAGCGTCGATCAGGCGCCGATCACCGGCGAGTCGGTCCCGGTCGACAAGCAGCCCGGCGACACCGTCTTCGCCGGCACGCTGAACACCACCGGCGCGCTGACCATCACCGTCTCGCGCGCCTCGGCCGACTCGACCCTCTCGCGCGTCGCCGCGCTCGTCGAGGACGCCCAAGGCTCTCGCGCCCCGGCTGAGCGCTTCATCGACCAGTTCGCCCGCGTCTACACGCCGCTGGTCTTCCTCACCGCCCTCCTGGTCGCCACCGTCCCGCTGGCCTTCGGCGGCGAGCTGGACACCTGGACCTACCGCGCCCTGGCGCTGCTGATCGTCGCCTGCCCCTGCTCACTGGTCATCTCCGTCCCCGTCGCGGTCGTCTCGGCGATCGGCGCCGCCGCCCACCGCGGCATCGTCATCAAGGGCGGCGCCGCGCTCGAGGAGCTGGCCCGCGTCGACCTCGTCGCCCTGGACAAGACCGGAACCCTGACCCTCGGCCTCCCGCAACTGCGCACCATCGCCCCGGCCGAGGGCGTCACCGAGGACGAGGCGCTGGCGCTGATGGCCGCCGTCGAGGCCCGCTCCGAGCACCCGCTCGCCGCCGCGATCCGCCGCGCCGCCCGCGAACACGACCTGGACATCGACCCGGTCGAGGACTTCGAGTCGCTCCCCGGACGCGGCGCCCAGGCCCACGTCGGCGACCGCGCGCTGTGGGCCGGCGGCCCGCGCCTCGCATCCGAGCAGACCGGCCGCGACGTGCCCGCGCTCGCCAAGCTCCACGAGGCCGGCCAGACCGCGCTGGCCCTCGGTGAAGGCGACAGGCTGCTCGCCACCTTCGGCCTGGCCGACCAGCCGCGCCCCGAGGCCGCGGAACTCGTCGCACAGCTCCGCGCTTCCGGCGTCGCGCGCGTGGTCATGCTCACCGGCGATGCCGAGCCCGTCGCGCGCGCCGTCGCCCAAGACGCCGATGTCGACGAATGGCGCGCCGGACTGCTGCCCGAGGACAAGCTGAGCGCCGTCACCGACCTGCAGGACCAAGGCCATGTCGTTGCCATGGTCGGCGACGGCGTCAACGACGCGCCCGCCTTGGCCGCCGCACGGGTCGGTGTCGCGATGGGCGCCGCCGGCTCCGACGTCGCCCTGCAGAGCGCGGACCTCGCGCTGATGTCCGACCGCCTCGACCGCCTGCCCGAGGCCATCGACCTCGCCCGCCGTGCCCGGTCGATCATGCGGGTCAACGTCATCGCCTCGCTGGCGGTCAAGGGCGTCTTCGTCCTCCTCGCCCCCTTCGGCCTGGTCACGCTCGTGCTCGCAGTCGCCGCCGACATGGGCATGTCCTTGGCCGTCACGCTCAACGCCATGCGGTTGCTGCGCGGAACGCACACCAAGACGGCCGCGGCACCGGAGCCGGTCGTCGAGGCGGTCGAGGAGCCCTGCGCCGACGCATGCTGCGCCGCGCCCGGCGCCGACGCCGCGAGCACGACCACCTCGCGGTAGCCGACGCGTCGCGTGTCGTCCACACTGGCGCCATGCCTCCGACCGACCTTCCGCATCCACGGTTCGCGCGGCTCTACCTGCGCGCCGCGCCCGGAGCCGAGGAGCGAGGCGCGCGCCAGCACCGGCAGCGCCTGCTGGCAGGGGCAGCCGGCCAGGTCGTCGAGCTCGGCGCCGGCCAGGGACTGAACTTCCCCCACTACCCGACCACAGTGACCGAGGTCCTCGCCATCGAACCCGAGCCGACGCTGCGCGCCGAGGCAGAGCGAGTGGCCTCTGAGGTCGCCGTCGCGGTCACCCTGATCGCCGGCGTCGCCGACGCGCTCCCGGCGGCCGACGACAGCGCTGACGTCGTCGTCACCAGCCTCGTGTTGTGCTCGGTGCCCAACCAGGCACGCGCGCTGGCCGAGATCCGTCGCGTCCTTCGTCCTGGCGGCGAGCTGCGCTTCTACGAGCACGTCATCGCCTCGCATCAGCCACTCCGCGCCCTGTTCAAGGCCGCCGACAGGAGCGGGCTCTGGCCGGCCGTCGCCGGTGGATGCCATCTCTCTCGCGACACCGTCGGCGCCATCGAACAGGCAGGATTCACCGTCACATCGCTGGAGCGATTCGGGTTCGCGCCAGCACGCTTCCAGCCCGCGGTCCCGCACGCCCTCGGCATCGCCCGACCGGCCTGACGCCGTCGCTACGAGCTTCCGCTCGGCCCGTCGGCGTGCTCGTAGTGGTTGCGCAACGCCCCGAGCAGGTCGGGCAAGTGATGGTCGAACAAGCGGTAGTGGGCATGGCGACCGTCGCGCCGCACCGCGACCAACCGCTGCTGGCGCAGGAGGCGCAGCTGATGAGAGACGGCGCTCTGCTCCATGTCGATCACGGTCGCCAACTCCTCGACCGTGCGCTCACCGTCGAGCAACGCCCACAACAACCGCAACCGGCTCGCCGAGCCGAAGGCGCGCAACGCCTCCGCGAGCCGCTCGGCCTCCTCGAGCTCCAGCGGGCGGCCGGCGTCGCGATGTTGGGACGGCTCAGGCATGCGCCCGCCAATCTAGGCGATCGGCTCGCCCGGGTCGGCCTTGATCGTCTGCATCGACTGCCACGTGATGCGCAGGATCACACCGGTGATCACCAGGCCGATGATCGGGTCGCCAAGGCGGAAGCCCACCGCGACGACCGCCGCGCTGGCGACGACGGCGAGGCTGACGAATCCGTCGACGCGAGCGTGATGACCGTCGGCGATCAGCGCCGGACTGCTGAGCCGCTTCCCGCCACGGAGCCGGACCTGCGCGGCGATCTCGTTGCCGACGAAGCCGACCAGGCCGGCGATCGCCAGCGTGCCGAGGTGGTCGAGGTCCTGCGGGTTGAAGAGGCGCAGGACCGCTTCGACGCCAGCGACGCAGGCGCTGACGAAGATCGTGAACACGACGAAGTAGCCGGCGCGCTTCTCGGCGACGAACGACCGCAGGAAGAACGCGATGCCCAGTGGGACGGCCGTCAGCGCGTCCCCGGCGTTGTGGATCAGGTCGGCCAGGAGCGCGACGCTTCCGGTGGAGGCGAAGATCACCGCCTGCACGAGCGCCGTGACCAAGAGCACCACCAGGCTCACCCCGACGACCCGCAGCCCGTCCCGTGAGCTCGTGATCGAGCGGTCGACCAACCCGTGGCTGTGACCGTGCCCCTGAGCCTCATGGTCATGTCCATGGTCTTGATGGTCGTGTGCATGGGCGTAGTCCATCTGAACACATGATAGGACGCTCATGCTTTGCCTTGGCCAGGGTCGGACAACGCCTCGGACCAGCAACCTGACATCGCTGGGATCTCGTCTGCCCGCTCACCGCCAAGACCGACGTCCGCAACGCCTATGGACGCTCGCGTGCCGCGACGCCGACGGGTCGCTCGTCGCTCCGACGCGCGCTGGCAGGAGCCGCCTCCACTGGGAACTACTCATCGGGGTAGGCGCCGTGCCGCGCCCGACCTCCATGCTTTGCGCACCCGGCACGGGCCGAGCGTCCATCTGCGCTTAGCTGCCGGGTCCCACGGATGGGCTGGACGCCGGCCGCCTCGCTGTCATCCCCCAGCGGGGCGGTCGCGCTCTCTTCCCACAGACCCAACGCAAGCGACCGAGTCGCCCGCTACCTGGGGAGGGGGCTAAGTCTTGTACGGCTAGCCCCGCGGCGGAAACGGGTCAGGCCGGCCCACGGTGTCCTTCTCGCGGATCTTGCCGTCACGGCCCTGGGTGACGAGCTCGCCGCCGCCTGTGTTGTTAAGGGTCTTGCGAGCTGCGTCCTGCGCCCCCTTCTGCGTCGAGTGGAGAGAACTCGCTCGCGAGGAGCCGGGCTTTTCGACAGCCCACTGGTCGCCGCGCGGAGCCACGGTTCTTCTGTTCGGCTTGGCCATGCTTCTCATAGTTCCCCGTAGTTGCAGGACTAATGCGCCGACGCGGCGCTCGACCGACCCAGCCCACGGTGGCACGCGTCCGTGCGTGCGGTGGGACCGGGATCGGTCCCGCACCGGGCGGGACCTCGAAGCAGGAGGCTCCCGTGCCCACCAAGACGAAGCCCAGCGATGCCGAGCGTCAGGCTCGACGCGAGGCGGATCGCGCGAAGGCCGCGGCGGCGGTCGAGGCGCTGACGACGTCGGAGGGTTGGCAGGCGTGGTTGGCGTCGCGTCGGCACTTCCATCGCTACAGCCTCAACAACCAGCTGTTGATCGCGATGCAGTGCCCGGAGGCGACCTACGTGGCCGGGTTCCGTCGGTGGTTGCAGTTGGGCTACGCGGTGCGCAAGGGCGAGACGGCGCTGCGAATCTGGATGCCGATCCCGCCGTCGAAGAAGGCGCTGGCCGAGTGGGAAGCGGCCGGCGCCGTTACCGACGAGCGGCCCAGGACGATGTTTCGGCTGGGGCCGGTCTTCGATCGCTCACAGGTCCAGGAGCTGCCTGCGCCAGCCGAGCCCGTGACGCTGGATCCGCCGATCTCAGAGCCCGAGGGCGACGAGCTGGCGTGGGCAATGGTGCCACTGACCGGGTTGGCGCAGAGCGTCGGGTACGTGGTGGTGGTCGAGCCGATGCCCGAGCGCTACGGCGGCTGCTGTGTCCCGGAGACCCGCACGCTGGCGATCAACGAGCGCGAGTCGGTCAACCACCGGGTCAAGACGCTGGTGCACGAGTTGGGGCACATGCTCTTCCGGGTCGAGCGCGAGGAGGACGACCTCGAGCTCACCTACAGCGAGGAGGAGCTGGTGGTCGAGTCGATCGCCTTCACGGTCTGCGGCAGCCTCGGTCTCGA
>JAOPZG010000198.1 GCA_025964215.1 Conexibacter sp. | reverse complement strand
CCGGCTCGTGCGGTCCTCGGCGCGTCGCGGCACCCGCCGGTTGTACCGGCGGCGCCGGATGGGCTCAGCGCGCGGCGAGCGCGCCGTCGGCGCCGATGTGCACGCCGCGCGCGCCGAAGTCCTCGCGCGAGACGCGGTCGACCAGGCGCGCGGAGGCGCCGCTCGGATCCGGCTGCGGGATCCCCGGACCGGTGAGGCGCAGCGAGGTGAACGTGCCCGCGCCGAAGGCGCCGTTCGCGGTGACGCGCACGCGCAGCAGGCCGCTCAGCGCGGTCGCGCCGCTCAAGTTGAAGTTCTTCCAGCCGGCGAGGTTGCCGAGCGAGTAGGCGATCAGCCGGTGCTTGTACAGCTCGATGCCGCGCAGGCCGTGCGGGCCCGAGCCGAGGACGAGGTCGGCGCCCGCGTCGACCGCCGCGTGCGCGAACGCGCGCGGGTTGCCGCGCAGCTCCCCGAAGGCCTCCTCGTCGGCGTCCGGCGTGTGCGAGTGGCCGGCGCCCTCGGCGCCCGCGTGGGCGAACGCGACGACCACGTTGGCGTTGCGGGCGGCACGGGCCACGAGCGCGCGGACGGCGCCGAGCCGGCGGATCGGCCCCGCCCACGGGTAGGCGGCGAAGCCGACGAACGCGACGCGGGCGCGGGGGAGGTCGACGTAGGTGATCTCGTCCGGGCCGCCGGTCGCGCGGATCCCGAACGGGCGCAGCGCGGCGCGCGTGAGCCGCGCGCCGGTCGGGCCGTAGTCGTAGGCGTGGTTGTTGGCGGTGTTGACCACGTCGATCCCGGGCTCGGCGAGCGCGAGCGCGTTGGCGGCGGGCGCCTGGAAGGCGAAGCAGTCGGTGGCGCCCGCGCCGCACTTCGCGCTGCCGCCGAGGCCGAGCGTGCCCTCGAGGTTGACCGCGGCGATGTCGGCGGAGCGCAGCTGGTCGGCGATCCCGGCGAGCAGCGTGCGACCGCTGTCGGGCGGCTCGCCGTAGGACGAGCCGGGCGTGACGTCGCCGCCCCAGGTGAGCGTGAAGGTCTGGCCGGGCGATGCGCCTGCGGCTGCGCTCGCGGGGAGGGCCGCCGCGAGGGCGAGGCCGAGGACGGCGGCGGCCCGGAGGCGGGACGGGAGCGTGCGGGCCACGGCGCGTAGGATCCCAGACCGTGCCCCGCCGCAGCCTGCCCTGGGTCCTCGCGGTGCTCGCCGCGCTGATCTGCGCCCCGACCGCCGCGGCCGCGACGAGCTCGCGGGTCTACAGCCCGTTCGCCGCCGACGGCACGCTCGCGCCCGGCCTGCGCGCTCACCCGGCCTTCGGCGGCACCTGCGACACGGGCTCGTTCGTGATCCCCGGACCCACGGTCTTCCGCTGCTTCGCCGGCGACGTCATCCGCGACCCGTGCTTCGCCGACGTCGCGGGCTCGACCGCCGCGCGGCCGGTCGTCGTCTGCGCGGAGTCGCCCTGGGTCAAGGACGTCGTCCGCCTCCGCGTCCGCGGCACGCTCGACGCCTCCGGCGGCGCGCCGGCCGGCGCCCAGCCGTGGGCGCTCCAGCTCGCCTCCGGCCGGCGCTGCACCTTCAACGAGGGCGCGAGCCCGGCGATGGCCGGCCGCCGCGAGAACTACACGTGCGACGCGGGCCGCTTCCTCTTCGGGACGCCGGATCGCGGCAGCGCGACGTGGCGCATCCGCCAGGCGAGCTCGCCGCGCGGCGATCACCTGCGCACGGTCGCGATCGCGACCGCCTGGTCTTAGCGTCAGAGCCGGCGCGTCTCCACGAACGTGCCGAGGACGGTGACGCCGTCTGGGTCGACCGACTCGAAGCGCAGCGCGTACTCGTCGTGGCGGTGCTGGCGCAGGACGCGCGCGACGCCGGTGAGGTGCTCGGCGCGCGCGGGCAGCGCGAGGTCGAAGCGCAGCTCCTCGTCGACGCGCAGCGGCCGGTCGCTGACGATGCGCGCGCCGCCGACCGAGAGGTCCGCGGTGTGGGCCGCGACGTCGGTGCCGACCTTGCGCCCGAGCTGGAGGTCGAGGGCGACCGCGATCCGCGGGCACGTCCGCTGCTCGGGCACCTCGCGCTGGGCCATGGCGCCACCATCCGCCGATCGCGCAGCGCCGTCAACCGGTTGGGCGGGTTGGCGCTCGCCTCGTGCTCGACCCGCGGTCGGAGCGGCTTCGGCCCCACGGAGGGCGGCGACGTCCATATCGTGCGCGCGGATGAGCGAGCTGATGTGGCGTCCGGCCGTCGAGCAGGCGGCGCTCGTGCGCGGCGGGGAGGTGAGCGCGAGCGAGCTCGTGGAGGCCGCGATCGCCCGGATCTCCGCGACGCGGGAGCTCAACGCGGTGATCCACGAGGACTTCGACGCCGCCCGCGCGCGGGCGGCCGGACCGCTGAGCGGGCCGCTCGCCGGCGTCCCGTTCCTGCTCAAGGACCTCGGCGAGCCGCAGGCCGGGCTGCCGGAGCGGATGGGCTCGCGCGCGCTGGCGGACCATGTCGGCCAGGTGACCGCCTGGACGGTGCGGCGCTACCTCGACGCCGGCATGGTGATCGTCGGCCGGACGAACACGCCGGAGCTCGGCAACCACTGCGCGACCGAGCCCTCGCTCTTCGGCC
>JAOPZG010000004.1 GCA_025964215.1 Conexibacter sp. | reverse complement strand
ATCACGATCCCGGGCCTCATCAACCTCGACTACGCCGACGTCCGCACGATCATGCAGGACGCCGGCTCGGCCCTGATGGGCATCGGCACGGCCAACGGCGAGTCGCGCTGCGCGGAGGCCGCCAAGGCCGCGATCTCATCGCCGCTGCTGGAGGAGAACGTGGAGGGTGCCACGGGCATCCTGCTGAACATCACGGGCGGCCCGGACATCGGGTTGTTCGAGATCAACGAGGCCGCCGAGATCGCCAAGAACGAGATCGGCGCGCTGACGGTCGGCATGGTCACCAAGCCGTTCGAGTTCGAGGGCACGCAGCGGATGCGCCAGGCCGAGGAGGGCGTCCAGCGCCTCCGCGACGTGGTCGACACGCTGATCGTGATCCCGAACGAGAAGCTCCTGGCGCTCGTCGAGCGGCGCACGACGATCCTCGAGGCGTTCCGGGAGGCCGACAACGTCCTCCGCCAGGGCGTCCAGGGGATCACGGACCTCATCACGATCCCGGGCCTCATCAACCTGGACTTCGCCGACGTCCGCACGATCATGCAGGACGCCGGCTCGGCGCTCATGGGCATCGGGCAGTCCGGCGGCGAGACCCGCGCGGCCGACGCGGCCAAGACCGCGATCAGCAGCCCGCTGCTGGAGCAGTCGGTCGAGGGCGCGACGGGCATCCTCCTCAACATCACGGGCGGCCCCGACATCGGGCTGTTCGAGATCAACGAGGCGGCCGAGATCGTCCAGGGCGCGGCCGACGCGAACGCCAACATCATCTTCGGCTCCGTCATCGACGAGTCGCTGGGTGACGAGGTCCGCGTCACGGTCATCGCCACGGGCTTCGACCACGGCCGCGCGCGGCCGCGTCAGGCTCGCGAGGAGATCCGCGACAGCGCCCGCCGTCGCGATCGCTCCCCGCGCGTCGAGCGCGAGTCGCTCGAGATCCGCGACGACGAGATCGACATCCCGCCGTTCTTGCGCTAGCAGCGGTGTTGGTCCGCATGCGGACCAACTAGGCGGCAAAGAGGGCTCGGACCCCGACGGAGGACCAGGTGCAGGTCCTCCGTCGGACGGCAGAATCCCAAGAACCGGGGATGGCGCCGAGCACCTGAAGTGACGACAATTACCCGGGACACCCCCGTTCCAGCTTCGTCACCGCCGCAAGGACGCACCATGCAAGACATGACAACGGATGAGCTCGCGGAGCTGCTGGCCCAGCTCGAGTTGAGCACCGAGGACTCGCGCGACGAGCTCCTCACGGACTTCCTCGTCCGTCCGTACCCCACGAAGTCGACGCAGGACAACTAGCACGCAGCTTTGCGCGTGGGTTTGCGAAAGGCGCTCTGCGAAGCGGGCGTGGCTGCCGACCCGCTCACGTAAGCGCTCATGGGTCGCCCCGGTAGGTCCTCTCGGGCCCGCTGACGGGGTGTCTCGCGACATCCGGTAGCCGGGACCCTTGATCACGGCATGACGAAGCCACCCGGCGGGAAACGGGCGCGGCTCGCAGTCTGCTTGACGTCGCAGAGAGGCCCTAGACGGGCTGGCTACTCGGGCCGTCGCGTCCGCCGCCAGCATCTCCGGTTGTTCCTCGGTCGTCCGGAGTCGACGTGGCGTCGTTACGGTCCTTGTGGGACCGCCCGCTGCGCTTCACGTGACCGTCGTGTTCGCCCCTCGTCGCAGGCGGCGTCTCGTCGAGGATCTCGCCAGTGTCGGGATCGAGCTTGATCCTGCACTCGGCATAGAACCGGTGCTGTGAGGGCGGCAGCAGTTGGCCGCCGTAGCGGGCGGCGCCGGGGCCGTAGGGGCGATGCAGGCCAACCTTGCGGCGCTCGACCAGCAGTGCCTCTAGCTCGGCTTCGGCCAGCTCAGTGAGGTTGACGATGTCAGCGTTGGCGCGTGCTGGGGGCTTGACGACAGCGTCAGGCGAGTCGAGGTAGCCCATACGCAAGCAGTATTTGGTCGCGTCAAAGATCAGGGCGACCAGGGAGTAGAGGTACTGAACGTGGTTGCCGACGCGCTCGGGAGCGTTCTCTTTGACCTTGGCGGCGACGTTGTAGCGTCTGCGGGCCAGTCCGTGGGGGCGTTCTGCACCGCTGAAGTGCTGGTAGTGCAGGGCCAGCCACACGGGGTCCATGCGGCTGATCAGGCCCAGATCGGTTGCTCGGTCTTCGGTGATCGTTCGCTCAAAGACGCCGCAACGGGGCTCGGGCTGCGGGACGCACCGGAACTTGATGGCCATGCCGTCGTTGCGCCGCACGACACCGATGCGGCGCGCTTCGTGGCGGCAGGTGGGGCAACGCCACGTGTGGCGGTCGTAGTCGATGGTGTCGTAGTCGGAGGTCTTCCACGTTGGGTGTGACCGGCGTTCGCTGACCACGGCTCGACCTGCCATGGCCTGCTGGTAGTAGGCGGAGTTGATGCTGCCGGCCTTGTCGGTAGACATGGCCAGCACGGATCGGCCGGTCTGGCGTTCGATCTTGCTGAGCAGCGGGTCGTAGCCGCGCGGTTCGTAGTGGGTGGCGGAATCGTGGGAGATGCCCACGGTCAGGCCGGTGTGCAGGTCAGTGCCAGCAGTGCGCAGGCCGCCGACCCAGGAAGTCATGACTCGGCCCTTCTTCTCATATAGGCGTACGCCGGCGTCGACATCACGGATGCGGTACCAGTGGCCCTGCTTGGTGCGGAACCGCAGGTAGTAGCGGTAGCCGTTGCTGGTCTGGTCGCCGGTGATCACCGCGCTTGTGATGTCGCCGGTGACGTGCGAGGAGCCGTCGCCCGTCGCGTGGTGGTCACCCGACGGGGCTGCGGTTGTCGGCTATGAGTTGCTGGCGGATGTCGGCGGCGTCTTGGGCGGTGACCTTGTGGATCTTGGCGGCGCGGGCGAACTTGCCCAGGGCCTTGCCGTGCAGGTTGCCGCGGCAGAACTCGCCCTCGCGGCAGTCGTGGGTGGCAACTGCCCAGGTTGCGATCTCGGTGGCGTCAACCATGATGTAGCGGAACGCCAGCGGGTCCTTGTCGGCGATGAGGTGAAGCAGCTTGCGATGCAGTTCCTCGAACTCCTCGGCGCACCACAGCTCTAGGTGCTGGAAGGCGCGATAGCAGCGCCACACCGACGGCTTGTGGTGGCCGTCAGGGCCGGGCGCGAACTCCATCTGGCGGGCGTCGTCTTCATCGAAGTGCTGATCCCACCACGTGTGCAGGTTCTGGCAGCGCGAGTGACGGAAGTGCAGGTAGGCGACCCGGAACGGCGGGTCCGGTATCCCGTCCTGGTCGCTGGTTGACCCGTACACCGGCCGGTGAGGGCACCAGTTTCCGTGCTCGTCGGTCCAGCCGTTGGCGGCGGTGGCGGAGCTGCCGATCTGGGTGCCACGAACGAAGTCGGCCCACCACTGCTCCTTAGCCTGGAGGGTGCCGATCAGCACGTCCCAGGAGGCGACGTTGTGGCCGGCGAAATCGACGCCCGTCACGGTCGTGGGCATCGGGAACTCGCCAATCCGGAACGGCCGTTCGGGGTCGTTCACGAGCCGTGGGCGTGCCGCGGTGACTGCCGCCGCATGCGTGTGCCAGCTCACTCGCACACCGCCGGACGGCCGCGGTCATCGACCGGCGATGCGAGAGGGGTGGAGGACGCCTGCTTGCGTCGTGTGAGCGCTTCCGTGCGCTCGCTCTGGTTGAGTGGAAGGTGGCCGCGACCAGCTTCGTGCCGTCTGCGGCTGCTACTGCCGCCCACCTCGGGCGGCCAGGGCTGGTGGCTTTGGTGGCGCCATGCCTGGCGGCGCCGCGGTGAGGTTGTGCATCGTCGGCTGACCGTAGGGACCGCCGCGGCGGAATGGACCGGATAGGCGAAGGCGTCCGCTGAGCATCGGCTGCTGGTGTTCAGGCAGCCGGCCCATGAGCTCGCACATGCAGATGGCGGCGTGATTAGCGGTGTCGTGTTGGTCAGGGGCGTGGTCGACCTGTAACCGGGAACGGGTTTGGGCGCCCAGACAGGGCGCGATGGCATCGCTCTCTTGTGGAGGCGATGCGGCTATCGCTGTAGGGCGCAGAACCCGTTTTGGCTACGGACAGGCTTGCTGAACGCCACGGGCCGACGAGTTCCTGCACCCCTGCGCTACCAGTATGATGCGAACACTTGTTCGTGTGAAAAATTGGCGGCGCGAGTCTCCGTGGATCGCCGCAGAACGACACGCAGATCGCTCACTCCAACCTACATCCCGCACTTGCATCCCAGAGGGGATCAGTCCTTCTGAACGAGAGCGAGAGGCCAGCGGTGAGCCTCAACCTGGCGTTGCCACCGCCGACCAGCTGGGGGAGGGCAACCGCATTCTGATGGCGACCAGTTCGAGTTCGACATGACGATCAAACGCGATGACGGCACCTACGGCCCTGGAGCATCCAGACAGCAGCGGCTAGCTCAGATCGGCGAGATCATCTGGCTGACCAACCCCGAGTGGCCCGGCACCGTCACCCAGGAGCAGTTTGATCGCACCTTGGCCGACCGGTGGCCCGATTCGCAGCGGCGGCCGTGCCCAACGGCCAAACACGCGCGCATGTTGCCCGGCGCCGACCGGCCTATTCGCTGGGAGCGGCTGAGGGAGATCGCCATCGCGGTCTACCTAGGTGGCAAAGCCCCGCAGGACGGGCTGGCACGCAGCACGCCAACCCCTGACCTGGACGAAGATGAGGCGCGGTGGGCGATCCGGATGGTTCATCGTCGCCATGCCACGCGGCTCGGTGAGGATCCCGAGGCGTGTCGGCTGCGCGGCCTTGACTACGACGACCACGCCACCGAACTGGCGACCGACAACGGTGGCCGAGGCGTCGTGCCCTCCCGCGGCCGCATCGTCGCGTTCTTGGGGAAGGGGTGGGATGAGTGCCTGATGTGGGCCGGCTGCTACGTGGCGGCCGCGCCCGTGCGACTGCCCGGCACACCGCGCGACAAAGTCATCCTCGCTGTCATCAAGGAGTTCGGGATCGCACCAACCGCCGACGGGTTGGCCGCCTACGCCAAGTCGCGCAACGTCGCGCTGGCACGCCGCCAGCGTACCCATGGTGAAGACCGGCAGGCGGCCATTGACGCGTTCGCGGCCGACGGCGCCACCCTGTCTGAACTGGTCGAGGATCAGCCGCGCCCGGACTTCACCACGTTCCCGGTGTGGCCAGCCGATATCCCGCGCCCCACGGTCGACATGCCGCCGGCCCATGGTCAGCACACCCGGCCGCAGATCATCGATGCCGTCGAGCAGTACGACGACTGGCTCAAAGGGCCGGACGCCCCAGCCACGACTGGGGTCCACGAGGCGTATCTGCACTGGTCCGAACAGCAGCGCCACCGACCGTCTTACGACGCCGTGGTGCGCGCAGGCGGACTACTGGCGTGTCTGGCCGAGGTTCAGCGTCGCCGCGAGGACCGCCAGCAACCCCAGCCGCCCGTAGACGATCAGATGGCAGTCGCGTCCGTGCCTATCGCGGTGGTGGAGGTATCCGAGCTCGATCAACTGCTGCGCGACCGCGGCGGCACGTTTTATCCGGAGCTGATCCGTTTTGCCCAGCAGCATGCGACGTTCACCATCGAGCAGTTCATCGAGGCCACCGGTTTCAAGCCCAGCGCGGTGCGCAATGCCGTCTCGCGGCTGGTCGCCGTGCGAATACTGCATGCGCCACTGGCCGGCGCCGTGTCGGCTCGGCCGCTGTCGCTGATCGCCGCTATCGGTCCGCGCACCCAGGAGATCCTGGAGGCCGCACGGGGCCTTGATCGCCGCCATGGCATGGTCGGCAAGGCCAACGACAACAGCCTGGTGCTTGCCGAGCGTCTGGACGCGGTCTACGAAGTTTGCCGGGCTATGTCGCAGCCGTTTACTGCTGCCCAACTGACCGAGGTACTGGGACGCAAGGGCACAGACGTCTACCGAGACGTCCGAGCGCTCAAAGACCAGCATCGATTGGTGGTCGAGCGCCGTCTGAAGGCTGGCCGCGGCAGGGACGCCCAGCGGCTCTACACCCAAGATCAGGCACCTCACATCCGGTCCAGAGAGCAGCAGCTCTACGAGGTGGCCGTAACGCTGGATCAGTCGTTCATCGTCGAACAGATCGCCGAAGCGGCAGGCGTGGCCGTGACCACGGTCAAACCGCGCCTACGCAAGCTGGCCGCTATCGGCTCTCTGGACATCGAGAAGCGCCGCCAAGGCAGCGGCGGCCAGGCACGGCACTTCTACACCTGCACTGGCCGCCCGCCCGACCAACACCAAACAGCCCGTCGGCCGCGGCATAATCGCAAAAGTCCTGCATAAGTACACGAATCTGTTTCCGTCTTCCTCGTGTGGTGAGGTTGTGGGTTCCTGCGCGCGACCACCGCGCACGGCGTACGTCCCCCAGCGAAGCGGGGGTGCCCCATCACCCAGGAGTCCCACGTGCCGTCCCCTGTCTCTTCCGATGACCCGTCGTCGACCATCGCGGCCCCGAACGGAGGTCGCTGATGCCTTTCGAGATCGACTTCCTGCCCGTCGGCGACGGCGAGCACAGCGGCGACGCCATCGCGATGCGCTTCCAAGACGCCGGTGGTATCTGGCGCCACGTCGTGATCGACGGCGGCTACAGCGACGATGGGACAGCACTGATCAGTCACATCGACCGCTACTACGACACCAATCACCTCGACTTGGTGCTGCTCACCCACGCCGATCGTGACCACCGTGGCGGACTGACGACGGTGATGAGCAACTTCACCATCGGGCAGTTCGCCGTGCATCGCCTCGACCAGCGGGGCGGCTCAGATCTGCCCGGCACCAAGGAGGTCAATGCCCTGATCGCCCTGGCCGAAGCGCGTGGCGCCAGCATCGTCGAGCCGTTCGCAGGTGCCTCCGGCTTCGGCGGGATCCTCACGGTCCTTGGGCCCAGTGTCGAGTTCTTCGACGAGATGATCAGCGCCCAGCACGTCACGCTGGCCGCTGCGCCGGTGCGGACGCGCGGCGGATTGACGCTCGCGGAGGTGGCCGCAGCCCGGGCGCGCCTGATCGAAGTCCCGGCCCTTCCAGACGAGCAGTGGTTCGACGAGGGCGAGGGCACGAACCCGCGCAACCAGACATCGGCCATCACGCTGTGGAACTTCAACGGCCACCGGGTGCTGCTGACCGGCGACGCCGGCGTCGACGCCATGGTCAACGCTTGGGACTGGCTTGTTGCCTCGGGGCTCGACGCGTCGCCACCCCGAAACGCGCAGGTCCCGCATCACGGCAGCCGCCGAAACTGCTCGACCGACATGCTCGACTACGTGTTGGGTCCGGTCGGCGGTTCGCAGTCCGGTGAAGCGGTGGTCTCGGTAGCTCCCGGCAGTCTCAAGCATCCGTCGCCGCGGGTGATCAACGCCTTCGCTCGTCGGAAGTATCCGGTTGCCACCACGGCGGGCTGCGAGGAGGCGATCATGCTCAACGGCGACGGCATGCCGCAGCGGTTCGGTTGGTCGACGGCACCGGTCTTCCCTCCGCTGTCTGAGGCCGTCGAGGGCTAGATGGACCGCTACGCACTTCAGGCTCGGGCGTGGCCAGCGCTTATCACGGGTCTGCCGGCCGTCGTTGTCGCTTTGGCGGCAGCCGTGTCGCCCAGCGGTCTCGGCGTCAAGCTCGCAGGAGCGCTGCTCGCCGTTGGCGGCCAGGTGGTGACGCACATGGTTCGTCACCGCGGCCGAGATCTGCAAGTCGACTTGTGGCGGCGGTGGGGCGGCAATCCGGCTGGTCGTCGACTCAGCCACGTCGATGTCGGCGATCAGGACGAGTTGGATGACGTGCTACGACGGGTCGAGCGTGTTACCGGCCTCACCCTTCCTAGTGCGGAGGAGGAGCGCGTCGACCCGGAACGGGCGGCGCGCCGGCGCGACAAGGCCGTGGAGGCACTTCGCGAGCTCACTCGGAGCAACCCAGTGGTCTTGGCGGAGAACATCGACTACGGCTTTTGGCGCAACCTACTTGGCCTCAAGCGCACCGGACGTCTCATCACAACCAGCTGCCTGGCGGGCAGCATCGCGCTGCTCGCGCTAGGTAGCGGGCCGTTCGAGCACCGTCTGGCGAGCTGGGGACTCAGCCTAGTTGTCGGCGTTGCGATGCTCGGGTTCTGGTCTCGCGTAGTCACGGAGTCCCGCGTGCACGAGGCGGCCGAAACCTATGCCGACCAGCTCTTGCGGGCTGCTCACGCGCTCCCCGCAGCCAGTTCGGCGGTCCCGAGGTGAGACGCGACCAGCGCAAACGCAGGGCACGTCGTGCGGCCCATGCTGACGCGTCGCGTTCTGCTGAACGCCAGCGTCCGTCACATCGTCCCTATCTCAACGACCGTCAAGTCGCTCCGCTCCTCTGGACGCCCTGGTACCTGGAGTGGTTGGAGCGCCCCGACGGGGTCGCATGGATTTGGCCGATCATCCAAGAGGCATGCCACCTGAAGGATCCCGCCCGGTTCTCTCGCCGTGACCTTGGACTCACAAGCGAGGACCAAAGCATCCTCGGTCGCTACGTGAGCGTCACTGAGCGGCTGGTCGCCTCGACGATGATGAACGACGAGATCAAATTGTCGATCAACATTCTCAGCGACACGTTCGACAAACAAGCCCCGCCCGACGACGCCACCGCCGGCTTCTTTGCGTGGTTTCGTCAGATCCACAAGCCGAACGAAGAAGCCTCGTTCGACTGCGTGATGAACTTGCTGTCCAATCGGGCCCACGAGAGCGGCGCTGATCATGCTGCCGACATCCTCAGTACCTGGAAGCGGGCACACAAGCTGCTACAAGCCAAGCATCAACGAGCGCTGATGCAGGACATTCTGCGCCAGCGCGGCATCGACGGCGGCGAGTCTGACGGGCGGCGGATCAGTTCCCCAGTGGCCATCACTCCAAGAGAGTTGCTCGACACCTATCTCTACGGCGACACGCTGCACTGGGGGAAGCCGCGTGGTCGACTCGCGGAGATGCAGACGACAGCGCTGGAAGCAGCCAAGTGGGAATTCGAGATGCTCCAGGACGCCAGCATGCTGGCCCACTTCTACGTCGGGTTCGCCGACATCGCTCGCGTAGCGCTCGCCGCGGACCCCGCCTAGCCTGGCGGTGTCGCCGGCGCGTGCTCGTCTAGCAGCCGGAGCCACGCTCTCCCCTCGGGCTGGGCTGCGGCAATGGTGTCGCGTCGCCCGTGCTTCTGAAGGTCCCTGCGCGCACTGGCCAGCGCGTCAGCGTCTCGATGTTCGAGAAGCCTGGCGAACACCGCCCACCTCTCGTGAAGACCAGCCACGAGATCTGGAGCGCGGAGCACTAGGGTTGGCACCCCATCCTCGTCGGTGTGCCAGCTCAGGTGCGGGGTCTCCCGCCAGGAGATGCTCAGCCTGATCAGTGTGTCGCCGATCTTGATCTCGTTAGGCCAGTAATTGTGCAGGAGGCCATTGCGCATCGCTTTCAGCAGCGACTCGGCCACCGGTTGGTAAGCGGCGGGTAGGATTTCAGCCAGCACGGGTGCCCCCGGATAGGCGCCCTTGAGGCCACGAAGTTGGCCTAGCGCCTCGCAGCCAGCGCCGATCAGTCCCGCGACAGCGAAGTTGCCGCCGACCGGCATGTCGAGCATGCGCGCCAGGTCATCCAGGATGAACCGCCGCGTCGTCTCAGCGAACTCCAGCACCTTGTCGTCGTCGGCGTAGTCCATCGACTTAGTGTCCGACATATCCCGGTCATTCGGCAGCCACCGCGTGTGGCTGTCGAATGACCGGGGACCGCTAGCGATTGGCGCGAGCAGCTCGTCTCAATGCCTGACGGCGGAGCCTCTCTCCACAGCCTTCGGTCGCAGCCCTCGTGCCGCAGCGCAGCGCCTTTCGCAAACCCGTGCTAGCAGCGCGACGCGCTAGAGCGCGGGCACCGGCGTGCCACGGCGCGCGGCGTCCAGCGCCTCGAGCGTCCGCGTGACGGCCTCGGGCAGCGCGCGGGCCGGGAGGCCGACGCCGGCGAAGACCTCGTCGACCAGGGAGTTCATGGTCGCGGTCTCGTGACGGCGGGCGCGTGCGGCGGCGGCGACGAGCACGGGGCAATCGTCACAGCGCGGGCAAGAGCGGCAGCAGCGCGTCGTCGGGGACATGACCGCCGCGAAGCGTAGCAAGAGTCGTAGGGCACCCTAAGCACTCGTAGGGGCTCCTAACGTCAAAATAGACCCACCTAACTTGCTGGAGCAGGGGTTTTGCGCCCGCTAGGGTCCGGCCCATGCCTTCCGAGCGCTTCGTCGATGCACTGAACTCGCAGGTCTCCCGCGAGTTCGCCGCCGCCCATCAGTACACGGCCATCGGCGCCTACTACGCGGGGGCGACCTACCCGCAGCTCGCCGCCTTCTTCTACCAGCAGGCCGAGGAGGAGCGGGAGCACGCGCTCAAGATGGTCAACTACCTCCTCGACACGAGCTCGCCGGTGAACTTCACCGGCGTCGACGCGCCCAAGACCAGCTTCGAGGACCACATCGCGCCGATCCGCCTCGCCTTCGAGCAGGAGAAGTCGGTCACGGTCTCGATCAGCGAGCTCTTCGAGGTCGCCCGCGAGACCCGCGACTACCGCAGCGAGCAGTTCCTCGACTGGTTCCTGGAGGAGCAGACCGAGGAGGAGTCCTCGATGTCGGACCTGCTCGCGGTCGCCGAGCGCACCGCGACCGTCCCGATGCTGCTCGAGGAGTACCTCGCCCGCGAGACGCCGGGCGCGCACAAGGACTGAGGCCGGACCCGCGCGGCGCGCTGCTAGCCTCGCCGCGTGGCCGCCGCCTCCGCTGACACCGCGCTGAAGCGCACCCCGCTGTACGACCGGCACGTCGCCGCGGGGGCCAAGCTCGTGCCCTTCGCCGGCTGGGAGATGCCCGTCCAATATGAGGGCGTCAGGGCCGAGCACCTCGCGACCCGCGCGACCGCCGGCGTCTTCGACGTCTCGCACATGGGAGAGATCGCGACCGCGGGCCCGGACGCCGAGACCTACCTCCAGCACCTGCTGAGCAACGACGTCACGAAGCTCCAGGTCGGCGGCGCGCAGTACTCGGTCCTCTGCCGGGAGGACGGGGGCGTCCTCGACGACCTCTTCACCTACCGCCTCGGCGCCGAGTCCTTCCTGACGGTCACCAACGCGTCCAACCACGACAAGGACCTCGCGTGGTTCCTCAAGCAGGCCGAGGGCTACGACGTCACCGTCACCGACGCGCACGACCAGTACGCGATGCTCGCCGTCCAGGGCCCGCAGGCGCGCGAGATCGTCCAGGCGCTCGCCGACGCGCCGCTGCCCGACCGCTTCACCTGCCGCCACCGGATGCTGCGCGGCCAGCGCGTCCTGGTCTGCGGCACGGGCTACACCGGCGAGGACGGGGTCGAGCTGCTCTGCGACCCGGCCGACGCGCCGATGATCTGGGACGAGGTGCTCAAGCGCGGCGCCGTCCCCGCCGGCCTCGCCGCGCGCGACACGCTGCGCCTCGAGGTCAACTACCACCTCTACGGCAACGACCTGATGGAGGAGCGCGGCCCGATCGAGGCCGGCCTCGGCTGGGCGTGTAAGGAGGACACCGGCTTCATCGGGTCCGACGCCGTCCGCGCGGTCCGCGAGGCCGGCCCCGCCGAGCAGCTCGTCGCCTTCACCATGGTCTCCGGGATCGCCCGCCAGGGCAACGCGGTCGTCGGCGGGGGCGAGGTGACGTCGGGGACGATGTCGCCGTCGCTGGAGATCGGCATCGGGATGGCCTACGTACCGTCGGAGAAGGCGGCCGAGGGCACCGAGCTCGAGATCGACGTCCGCGGGAAGCTGCGTTCCGCGACCGTCGCGAAGAAGCCCCTCCTCAAGAAGTAGGCTGCCGCGCCATGGCTGACGCGAGCTACCCCACCGAACTCCTCTACCACCCCGAGCACGACTGGGCCAAGATCGAGGACGGCACCGCCGTCTTCGGGATCACCTGGTTCGCCCAGGACGCCCTCGGCGAGGTCGTGTTCTTCGACCCGCCCGAGGTCGGCTCGACGGTCACCGCCGGCGAGTCCTACGCCGAGGTCGAGTCCGTCAAGGCGGTCTCCGACGTCATCGCGCCGCTCAGCGGCGAGATCGTCGAGGTCAACCTCGGGCTCGGCGACACGCCCGAGAACATCAACAACGACGCCTACGGCGACGGCTGGATGGTCAAGGTGAAGCTCTCCGACGAGTCGGAGATCAACAGCCTGCTCGACGCAGCCGCCTACGAGGCGACCCTCTCCTAACTCCCCGAAGGACGCTCTTGACGCAGTACACCGCCGTCACCGACGCCGACCTGGCGGAGATGCTCTCCGCGATCGGCGTCAGCTCCGTCCAGGAGCTCTTCGACCGTCAGATCCCTGCCGACGTGCGGCTGGGGCGCGCGCTGGACCTGCCCGAGGGCATGCCGGAGCAGGAGGTCTACGGGCACCTGCGCGACCTCGCGCGCAAGAACGTCAGTGCCGAGGACGAGATCACGTTCCTCGGCGCCGGGATGTACGACCACTACGTCCCGGCCGTCATCGACATGCTGCTGGGCCGCTCCGAGTTCCTGACGCCCTACACGCCCTACCAGCCCGAGGTCTCGCAGGGCAACCTGCAGGCGATGTTCGAGTACCAGACGGCGATCTCCGAGCTGACGGGGCTGCCGGTCTCGAACGCGTCGGTCTACGAGGGGCCTTCGGCGGTGGCGAGCGCGGGGTACCTCGCGCGGCTCGCGAACGGCAAGCCGAGGTTCGTGGTCTCGCGCGGCCTGCACCCGCACTCGCGCGAGACGCTCGCGACGTACGCGCACGGGTTCGGGGCGGAGATCGTGGAGGTGCCGTTGAAGGACGGCGTGACGGACCCCGACGCGTGGGCCGCCGCCATCGACGGCGAGACCGGCGCGGTCTTCTTCCAGCAGCCGAACTTCCTCGGCGCGGTCGAGGACGCGGCGGCGCTTGCCGCTGCCGCCAAGGACTCGCCGGCCGTGGTGGTCGGCCAGTACGACCCGATCCCGCTGGGGATCCTCAAGCCGCCCGGCGAGTGCGGGGTGGACGTGTGCGTCGGCGAGGGCCAGACGCTCGGCAACCGCCTGGACTTCGGCGGCCCGTCGTTCGGCTTCTTCGCCGCGACCGAGGCCTACCTGCGGCGCATGCCGGGCCGGATCGCGGGCGAGACCGTCGACGCCGACGGCCGCCGCGGCTTCGTCCTGACGCTCCAGACGCGCGAGCAGCACATCCGGCGCGAGAAGGCGACGTCGAACATCTGCACCGCGCAGGCGCTGAACGCGCTCGCCGGCGTGGTCTACCTGACGTGGCTGGGCAAGCAGGGGCTCGTGGATCTCGGCGAGCTGCTGCTCCAGCGCACGCACTACGCGCGCTCGGCGCTGGTGGAGCTCGAGGGCGTGACCGCGTTGCACGAGCAGCCGGTGGTCCGCGAGTTCGCCGTGACGCTCGAGGGCGTCGACGTCGCCGCGGTGATCCGCCGCTGCCAGGACGCCGGCGTCAACCCGGGCTACGCGCTCGGCCGCGACTACGAGGAGTTCCCGAACGGGTTGTTGGTGGCCTTGACCGAGCAGCGCTCGAAGTCCGACGTCGACACGCTGGTCGAGGTGCTCGGGGCGGCGATCGCCGCGGAACGCTCCGCCGGCGTGGAGGTGACCGCATGAACGTGATCAACGACAACAAGCTGCACGGGGACCCGGGGATCGAGGCGCACGCGCTGCACCACGAGATCCCGGTCTCGTCCGAGGGCGCGACGCCGATGCAGCGCGATCGCGCGACGACGATCTTCGAGAAGGGCGCCGCCGGCCGGCGCGCGTTCGTGGCGCCGAAGCTCGACGTGCCGGAGGTCGGCGGGCTGCTGCCCGACGCGCTGCGGCGCGCGGCCCCGGCGCGCCTGCCGGAGGTGAGCGAGCCGGAGCTGGTCCGCCACTACGTCAAGCTCTCGCGCCGGAACTTCGACCTCGACACGGGCTTCTACCCGCTCGGGTCGTGCACGATGAAGCACAACCCGCGGCTGCATGAGCGGGTC